>DBFOUY010000213.1:0-41710 GCA_048365975.1 Eubacterium sp. | reverse complement strand
AATTATCTGTGCATCACTTGTAATTGTTTCGCTTGTGGGCATTAAATCAAACAAGGATTTTGTTTCATCAATCAGCACTGTTGAATATGACAATCAGCTTGTACCTGAGCTTGCAGACGACGGATATTATACATTTGTGACTGATGATGAATTTAAAATTTTGCAGTTAACTGATGTACATATCGGCGCAGGCTTTATGTGCACCAAAAAAGACAATATGGCTCTCAATGCTGTCGCTTCAATGGTAAGTGCCGAAAAGCCTGATTTAGTTGTAGTTACAGGTGACATTGCATACCCTGTTCCTTTTCAGGCAGGCACAATGAACAACAAAAACAGTGCAAAGCTTTTTGCTGAGCTTATGGAACAGCTTGGTGTTTACTGGTGCTACGCATTCGGCAATCACGATACCGAGTCATATTCTTATTACAGCCGTGAGCAGATTGCAGAATTTTACGCAGGCTATCCGCACTGTATTGCCCAGCCGGGTCCTGAGGATGTTGATGGTACAGGCAACTACGTTGTAAATGTAAAAAATACAGCAGGCGAAATCACACAGAGCCTGTTTATGCTCGACTCACACTCATATGTTGACAACGACCTTGTGGGTCTTATGATGAAATATGATACAATCCACGAAAATCAGGTTAAATGGTATGAGGAAACCGTTAAAAGCCTTACGGCTGAAAACAATGGCATAACCCCTAAATCACTTGCATTCTATCACATTCCCAACCCTGAATTTAAGGATGCGTGGATGGAATATGTAAACAATGATTTTAACGACACTGACAACGTTAAATATAAATACGGTATGCTTGGTGAAAAGGATTTGTTAATCTGCTCAAGCAGCTATAATTATGGTTTCTTCGACAAATGTGCAGAGCTTGGCTCAACACAGGGAATTTTTGTAGGTCACGACCATCTGAATAACTTTTCCGTTAATTACAAGGGTATTCAGCTTACATACGGATATTCAATTGACTACCTTGCATATTTCGGGATTATGAACTACGGCTCACAGCGTGGCTGCACAGTAATTGACGTTATGCCTGACGGCAGCTTTGACTGTAAAAAGGAAAACTATTATCAGGATAAATACGCAGCAGTCAATGCAAAAGAAAATGTTTCAATGGACAATTATTATGAAGAGGTAGAGGATATGCCAAACGAAAAATAATTGTTGACAAATTGATTTTGCGGAATATAATATACATATAGGTGATAACCTAAATAAATATTTTCGGGGCGAGGTGCAATTCCTCACCGGCAGTTAAAGTCTGCGACCTGCATATGCAGCTGAATGGGTGAAATTCCCATACCGACGGTTAAAGTCCGGATGAGAGAAAATGTTTGGCAAAGGTGTAATAGCATTATTACGCCCCTTGCCGCCAGTCAAAACATTGCGCCCCAACCTAATGGTTGGGGCTTCTCTTTTGTTCCCAGTTAAAGGAGAAGAAAGATGAACAACAAAAAAGTACGAACATTAACAGGCACAGCAATGCTCACTGCAGTAGGTGTGGCACTGCAATACATCGAGTTTTCAATTCCGATAATCCCAAACTTTATCAAGCTTGATTTTTCGGATTTGCCTGAGCTTATCGGTGCATTTGCCTATGGTCCTGTGGCAGGTGTTATTATATGCCTGCTGAGAAATCTTATACATATGGCAGTCAGCCAGAGCGGTTTTGTAGGCGAGCTGTCAAACTTCATTCTCGGTGCAGTATTTGCACTTGTGGCAGGCTTGATTTACAAGAAAATGAAAACTAAAAAGGGTGCACTGTTAGGAGGCACCGCAGGTGCTGCTGCTATGGCAGGCATAAGCGTTTTCACCAACTATTTTATTATCTATCCGCTTTATTACAGTGTGCTCGGATTCCCTGAGGAGGCAGTTCTCGGTATGTATCAGGCATTGCTGCCGAGTGTTGAAAACATTTTCCAGGCACTGCTGATATTCAACCTGCCCTTTACCTTTGTTAAAGCAATGATTTGCGTAGTCATAGCAATGATTATCTATAAACCGCTGTCAAAGCTGTTAAAGGGAAAAGAACAGTAACACTGCAAAAAATTAATTCGCTTTTCATTTTTGTCATAGGGGTCGGCGGATATAGAGTCTGTCGGCTCCTTATATTTATTGTTGATTTATAACAAGAAGTGTGAAAAAACAAATAATTTATTGAGCAAAGCACTCTAATCTGTTCTTGTTTGTAGATTAGGGTGCTTAATTATTGACTTAGTTACCAAATTATGATATGATAATATTGCCAAACGAATTAAATAGAGTTCCTTATTAAGCATAGTATATATTTTTATCTTTTGATAAAAATGCATACTCTGTTTTATCATGCTATGCTTAATTGTAAAATGTATGTTTAATTCGTTTGGCGACGGTTGGAGTTATGTGTTTTTAATGCGTAGCTTCGGCTGCGCATTTTTTATTTTAAGGAGGAAATTATTATGATTGAAGGAATGACAGGTTTTTTATTTCACTTTGGGAAATCAACTATTTGTTCAAAAGAACACTTAATCAACAAATTTTCCGAAGAACTATTCAATGCTGCATTGAATAGTGGTTTTATTAAAATGTATGGCAAAAATTCGGACGGAATTGATACATACATTATTACAACTATCGGAATTGAATACAGAGATAGACGATAGAATTTATATCTATTTCTAAGGAGGCTGATTAAATGAATAAACAAAACATTCAAATGTTTTTTTCACAAAACGCAAAAATGTTTGAACAATTTCGCACACAGGAAATTGTTCAAGAGCTTCAAAATGCTGATGACGAAAAACTCTCAGTAATTATTTCTGCAAATTACAAAGATCCTACAATGATGTTAATTATTTCAATTTTTGTTGGCGGTTTGGGTGTTGATAGATTTATTCTTGGCGATACGGGTATGGGAGTTCTTAAACTTTTAACCGGTGGCTGCTTTGGTGTTCTTACCATTATTGACTGGTTCAATATTCAAAAAAAGGCAAAAGAAAAGAACTATGATATTTTTAAAGAGGTATTAAAAATGTCTGATGTTACAGAAAATATATTTTCTCAAATTAGCGAGCAATCTCAGGAGGAAAACAATTCGTTTGAACAGATAAAAAGATACAAACAACTTTTGGATGATGGTGTAATAACCCAAGAAGAATTTGATGTAAAGAAAAAGGAGTTGTTGTAGTTTGACTATAGAACAGATTTTAAACTGGATTTTTAATTTAGTTGGATATATAGGCTTTTTATCGGAAGCTTAAAAAAACACCGCACAATTACAATAATGGGCTTTATCTTAAAAGTATTGTGTTTCTTTACAAATATAGTAGCAGTGCCGCTGTTTGGTTTTACTGGAGTGCAAATCGTTGGGCATATAATGCCGTTTATGTCAACAAGTTTTATAGGTAGTATAATAGGTAATATAATAGATTTGTCTATTTGGACAATCTTGTTAATAATTACTATGAAACAAATAAAAAGTAATACTAATCAAAAAAGTACTATAAATCAATCTGTACAAACAAAATTTGAGCAGAATACAAATCAATTTACTGATGATATTTTTTTAAAACTAAATGAATATAAAAAGCTTCTTGATATAGGAGCTATCACACAGGAAGAATTCGACCGAAAGAAAAAAGAACTGCTTTAATACATAGATAATTTTTGGATAAAAAGGTTAACCCCTTTAAGTCTTGTAACATATCTCGGAAATAAAAAACTCTCGATTTATATTGATAAAGAAATCATTGATTATAAATAATTATTGATATTTCAATTATAATGTTGTATAATAATTTAGTAAATTTTACTATTATTATATTAGGAGATAGTTATTATGTTAGTTTCTGCAACAGAAATGCTTAAAAAAGCTAAAGCAGGCCACTATGCAGTTGGTCAGTTCAACATCAACAACCTTGAGTGGACAAAGTCCATTCTTTTAACCGCTCAGGAGTTAAACAGCCCTGTTATTCTCGGTGTATCTGAAGGTGCAGGCAAATATATGACAGGCTTCAAGACCGTTGCTGCTATGGTTAAAGCAATGGATGAAGAGCTTGGAATCACTGTTCCTGTTGCACTTCACCTTGACCACGGCTCATACGAAGGCTGCTACAAGTGCATTAAAGCAGGCTTTACATCAATTATGTTTGACGGTTCTCATTATCCTATCGAAGAGAATGTTGCTAAAACAACCGAGCTTGTAAATGTTGCTCACGCTCTCGGTCTTTCAATTGAGGCTGAGGTAGGCTCTATCGGCGGCGAGGAAGACGGCGTTGTTGGTGCAGGCGAATGTGCTGATCCAAAGGAATGTAAGATGATTGCTGACCTTGGTGTTGATATGCTTGCAGCCGGTATTGGTAATATTCACGGCAAATATCCTGAAAATTGGGCAGGTCTTTCATTTGAAACACTTGATGCAGTTCAGCAGGAAACAGGCATTATGCCACTTGTTCTTCATGGTGGTACAGGTATCCCTGAGGATATGATTAAAAAGGCTATTGACCTTGGTGTATCTAAAATCAATGTTAATACAGAGTGCCAGCTCTCTTTCCAGGAAGCTACACGTAAGTACGTTGAAGAAGGTAAGGATTTACAGGGTAAAGGCTTCGACCCTCGTAAGCTTCTTGCTCCGGGTGCACAGGCTATCTGTGATACTGTTAAGGAAAAAATGGAGCTCTTCGGCTCAGTAGGCAAAGCAAACGACTAATAAATCACGCAAAATTTTACCCCTTGCAAATGCAAGGGGTATTTTTAATTATTGCGTTTTTCTATTTCTTCAATAATCATTTCAGATATTTTTGAGGTGAAAACATATTCCAGCACCCACATAAACACAGGTGCAATAAAGGCGGTGATTATTCCGCCTATGGGAAAGCCATCTTTTAAAATGCCCAGAATTGCAATCACCCAGAAAAAAAGTGTTATTGCTGCTGCCAGCAAAAGCATAAGCACATTAGGCAGAATATCAACTCTCACCTCTGTGTCAGACAGTTTTATTAAATTTATTTTAGGATTACCGATAACAGTGAATACCGCATTATACCTTAAATTCAGCCCTGACGTTGATTTTTCGGTGCTGAAAAGCGGATCATCCGTCAGCTTTTCAAAAAGCGTTTCGGTATCGGCAGTTTCAATTACTTTTTTCATTTTTCAACTCTTCTTTTATATAGTCACAATAAAGTGAAATAATATCAATATCTGTTTTGTCATAAACCATTCTTGCGCCCACAGTGTCCTCGATTTCGTTAAAAACAAGCCTTCCGCCGTTAAAAATAAAATCAATTCCTATATAATCGCTTTTTACAAGAGCGGTTATTTTTTTTACAAGCTTTTTTTCATCGCTACTCAGTTTATAAGGTGTCGCCATTCCGCCAAGGCAGAAATTTGAGCGAAAATCCGTCTTGCTTTCACGCAGTATTGCGGTAATAATTTCACCGCCAAGCACCCACACTCGCAAATCTTTGCCAAGAGTATCACAGGGCTTCTGATAAACATAGCCCTTTTGAAATTCTTCGGCAGTTGTGAGCATTTCAACCTCAGTACCGCCGTGACCATCAATTTTCTTTTTAACAACAGGAACACCTTTATAATTAACAGGCATAATTTCAATACCGTTTTCTGCCATAAATTCATAGCAAAGCTGTTTGTCGTTTGCAAGCCTTGACAGTGACGAGGGATTAAACACCCTGATACCCCTTTGCTCAAAATACTCAGCCGCCTTATAATCATTAGTTCTGTTAATAACAAAGTCGGCACTGCCCTTATAGCCTTCGTCAACGAGCACTACATCAAGCTTTTCTTTGAATTTATTTACGGCAAAGCGGTTTCTCTCCGCTTCCTCTTTAGTATAAATTAAAATACCGCTCATTTTAACTGCTCCATAATTTCATTAAAAATTACAGGAGCAATATCTATTCCTGTTGCTTTCATTATATTGATAATATGTGCATTTGAATTAACCTCGCACACCATTCCGTTATCAAGAATATCAACTCCGCCAAAAGTAAGACCCAACACGTCACAGGCTCTGACTGCTGTTTCTATCATATTACTATCAGGTGTAACAGCGGTCATTATGCCGCCATTAGTAACATTTGAACGAAAGTCATCAGAATTATTTCTTTTAACTGCACTGACAAATTTGCCGCCCACAATTTCAATACGTGTATCACTGCCCGAGCTATCTGAAATAAATTTCTGCAAAACAAAAGGCTTTACGCTGATATGGCTCATTATTTCATCACGAGTTTTGCACAGATACACCTGCTCACCAAATGAGCCGAAGCACTCCTTGAATACAAGGGGCAAACCCAGACGTTTAACAGCAGTATCAACAAAATCGCTCATATCAGCATTAAAATAGGTTTTTGGTGCAATGAGTGTTTCAGGCTGCGGAACAACACCTGACAGTTCAATATATGTTCTTGCCTTATCGTCACACATTGCAACAGCTGATGAGGAATTGAAAACAGGCACACCGCTTTTTTCAAGCCTGCGTGCAAGGTTAATATCCTTATCCCACAAAAGCACAAAATCAGTATTAACTTTATCTGTTGCAAGCTCAAGATTAGTCTTTACCGACAAATTAATATTTTGTTTTTTGGCACTTTTGACTAAATGGCTGTGCAGCTCATTAAATTTTTCACTATTCAAAAAATGATTTACCAACAAAATTCCATTCATAATTACATATTGTAGCATTTACACTTGCATTTTTCAATCTAATAGTATAAAATACTCTTATCTATTTTTATTATTTAACAGTTGAAAGGAGCAAGTTATGACAGAATATAAATTAAAATATGGTTGTAACCCAAACCAAAATCCTGCAAGAATACATATGGATGGCAAAGAGCTGCCATTCACTATTTTAAACGGCGCTGCCGGTTATATCAATCTGCTTGATGCATTCAACTCATGGCAGCTTGTAAAGGAGCTTAAGGAGGCAACAGGTCTTCCGAGTGCTGCATCCTTCAAGCACGTTTCACCTGCCGGTGCTGCTGTTGCTCAGCCATTAAGCGACATTGACAGAAAGGTTTGTATGGTCCCTGAGGACTTAGAGCTTTCACCTATCTGCGAGGCATATGTAAGAGCAAGAAGCTGTGACAGACAGTCATCCTTCGGTGATTTTGCTGCTCTTTCAGACATATGTGATGCATCAGTTGCAAAATTCCTTCAGAAAGAGGTAAGCGACGGTATCATCGCACCGGGCTATACTGATGAGGCACTTGAAATCCTCAAGGCAAAAAGAAGAGGCAATTTCCTTGTAATTCAGATTGACCCTGACTATGCTCCTGAAGAAATGGAAACAAAGCAGGTATTCGGAATTAAATTTGAGCAGAAGCGCAACAATGCAAAAATCACTATGGATTTATTCAACGATATGCCTACAAAGGTTAAGGATATTCCTGAAATTGCAAAGATTGACTTGCTCATTTCAATGATTACATTAAAATACACTCAGTCAAATTCTGTTGTTTATGCACAAGGCGGTCAGACACTCGGTGTCGGCGCAGGTCAGCAGAGCCGTATCCTCTGCACACGTATGGCAGGAAACAAGGCAGATATGCTCTGGCTCAGAAGGAATGAGAAGGTGCTTAATCTTCCGTTTATCGACGGCATAAGAAAATGCGATGCTGACAATGCAATCGACCTTTACATCAGCAATGAATATGAGGATTTACTCAAAGACGGAGTATGGCAGAGATATTTCACAGAATGCCCTGCACCATTCACTGCTGAGGAGAAAAAGGCTTGGCATGAAAAGATGACAGATGTTGCCCTTGGCTCAGATGCCTTCTTCCCGTTTGAAGACAACATTGAGCGTGCAGCACGTTCAGGTGTTAAGTATATAGCTCAGCCGGGCGGTTCAGTAAGAGATCAGGCAGTTATTGAATGCTGTGACAGCTTTGGTATGGCAATGGCAATGACAGGTATTCGCCTGTTCCATCACTAAAAATCACTACCCACTACGTCATCGTAGTGGGTAGAATAATTTAAAGCAGGTGAGAAAATGGACAATCTGTGTGAAAAATGCTGGTATAACGAATACGATGAAGAAACTGACGAGTCCTTTTGCTCGCTTATTCTTGACGAGGATGAATATGTTCGTCTAATGCAGGATAAAAATAAAACCTGCCGATATTTTCGTCCTGATGGCAGTGAATATGATATTGTCAGAAAACAAAATTAATCATATATAAAAATAAAAAGTTTTGTTTATAATATTAAAATATGGTGGTGATATTATGTATAAAACAGGATTAGTGTTAGAGGGCGGCGGAATACGTGCAATTTATACAAGCGGTGTCCTTGATGCCTTTATGGAAAATGGCATTGAATTCCCATATGTAATAGGTGTGTCGGCAGGATGCTGTAATGGTGTGTCTTATTTAGGCAAAAACCTTCACAGAATGAAGGATATATATATTAAATATTCAGGTGACAAACGCTATATGAGCATTAATTCAATGTTTAAAAATGGTGAATATATTAATATGAACTGGATATTCGGTGAACTCACCTATGACATTTATCCCCTTGACTATGAAGCATATGAAAACTCTAATGCAACAATGTGTGCAGTTGCTACAAATGCACTGACAGGCAAGCCTGAATATTTCTACCCTACTGATTTTCGCAACGGCTGTGAAGAATTAAAAGCAAGCTGTGCTCTCCCTCTTGCTTCAAAGCCTGTGCAAATCGGCAAGGACTTCTATTGTGATGGCGGTGTTACCGACTCAATTCCGCTCAAAAGAGCCTTTGAGGATGGCTGTGAAAAATGTGTAGTTATTCTTACCCAGGATAAAAACTATGTAAAACAGCCAATGGGTCATTCAACTGCAATAAAAAAGGTAATGAAAAAATATCCGCTTGTGGCAGAAGCAATACTCAACCGCCACAATATGTACAATGCACAAAGGGAGTATGTGTTTGAACAGCAAAGGCTGGGCAGGGCACTTGTTATCTGCCCTGAAGAACCACTCCACTGCGGAACACTGAATGTAACTCAGGATCAGCAAAGGGACATTTATAACCTCGGCTACTACCAAGGGAAATACAATATTGACAGAGTGAAGAAATTTATAAAAATATAAAACTCCAACACACAAAAAACCGCTGTCCGAGGACAGCGGTTTTGTTCTTTATTTTATTTGTTTTTGTAAATAATAGCTTCTCTTTCAGGTCCATTTGAAACCATTGTAATAGGATAGCCAAGCTCACCCTCAATAAATTCAACATAGTCCCTTGTTTCCTGCGGAAGCTCGTTGTAGTCACGAATACCTCTTATATCGCAGTGCCAGCCCTTCATTGTTTTAAGAACAGGCTTGCACTTTTTAAGAGTAGGAGTTGTTGGGAAATCCTTAATAATTTCACCGTCAACCTCATAGCCGACACAAATCTTGATTTCTTCAAGATATGAAAGGCAGTCAAGTGCGGTCATTACAACCTGAGTTGCTCCCTGGCACTCAACACCATAGCGTGTAGCCACACAGTCAAACCAGCCCACACGGCGAGGTCTGCCTGTTGTTGCACCGAACTCACCCTTATCACCGCCGTGAATACGAAGCTCCTGTGCTTCATCCTCATCAAGAATTTCACTTACAAATTCACCTGCACCAACTGCTGATGAATAAGCCTTCGTTACAACAACAATATCCTCAATGCTGTGAGGCGGAAGTCCTGCACCTACTGCACCATAGCCTGCAAGAGTTGATGATGATGTAACCATAGGATAAATACCGAAATCAGGGTCCTTAAGTGTACCGAGCTGACCCTCAAGAAGAATATTTTTGCCTTCTTTGAGTGCATTTGCAAGGTAAGTATGAGTATCGCACACATAAGGTGCAATCTTTTCCCTGTATTCAACACAGGTATTATAAAGCTCCTCTTCATCAAGCAGAGGCTTGTTATATACATACTTAAAGGTTAGATTTTTTAATGTGCAGATATTATTGATTTTTGCTTTTAATGTTTCATCGTCAAACAGCTCATTGACCTGAATGCCGATTTTTGCATACTTGTCACTGAAGAAAGGTGCAATGCCTGACTTTGTTGAGCCGAATGCATTTTTGCCGAGTCTTTCCTCCTCATAAACATCCTGCAGAATGTGATAAGGCATAAGAATCTGTGCTCTTTCACTGACAAGAAGATTAGGATTAAGTCCTGCCTTTTTAACATCCTCAAGCTCGTTGAGAAATTTGTTGATGTCAAGTGCAACACCATTTCCTATAATACAGGTAGTGTGGTCATAACACACACCTGACGGCATTAAATGAAAAGCAAAGCGTCCGTGCTCATTGATAATGGTGTGCCCCGCATTAGCACCACCCTGAAATCTTACAACAATGTCACTCTGACCGGCAAACATATCAGTGATTTTGCCCTTGCCTTCATCGCCCCAGTTTGCGCCTACAATAGCTCTAACCATACTAATTTCCATAGCCTTTCTGGCTACAAATAATAAATTAAAATTACATATACGCATTGTTGTAGCCGGACAAGGCGTATAATGGAAATTCAGCCATCTCAAAATTATGCCACAGGCAAATTTTGAGGGCAACAAAATCGAATTAGTGTGTGAATCACACTAATTCTCCTAATTTGTTTGTAATAGGACTTAGCAGTCCATAGTTAATTATATTATAGAGTGCAAATATTGTCAATTAAATTATTAACATATAAAAGCATAAAATTTTAGTTATTATTGATGTTGTATTGAATATTTTTTTATGATATGATAGATACAATAAAATTATTTTCAGAGGATTTATATATGAAAATTTATAATGTTATGCAATACGGAGCAAAGGGCGACGGCAAAACAAACGACGCCTTTGCAATTCAGCACGCAATTGACGACTGCTGCAAAAACGGCGGAGGTCAGGTAGTGCTTCCAAGCGGACGTGTATTTTACAGCGACTCAATCAGACTGAGGACTAATGTTGACCTTCACATTCAGAAGGGTGCAACTATAAAGGCAACAAGCAACATTGACGGATATATCAGACCAAACAAGCTGATTAACGATCCCAAAACCGCATTAATCGGCAACCCTGTCACAGGCAAGCCGAGCTTTGTATTCATTTATGCATATGAGGCTGACCACTGCACAATCAGCGGCGAGGGCACTATTGATGCCAACGGTCACGCTTTTGTTGCAAGAAAGGACCAGTATTACGTAACAGGTGATTTTTATCCACGACCAACAGTAATGTATGTTGAAAAGAGCAACCATATTACATTCAAGGATTTCACTGTTATTGACGCACCATTCTGGACACTGCACCCGGCAGGCTGTGATGATGTGCTTATTGATAAAATCAGAATACTCAACGATCTTGATGTAGCAAACAGTGACGGCATTGACCCTGACCACTGCTCAAATGTAAGGATACTCGGCTGTCACGTTACCTGTGCAGACGACTGTATTTGCCTTAAGGCATCAAAGGGCAACAGTGAATACGGACCTTGTGAAAACATAGTTATTGACGGATGTACTCTTATCTCAACCTCTGCCGCTATCAAAATCGGCACTGAGGGTGTGGGCGATTTCAGAAATGTTATTGTTTCAAACTGCGTAATCAGCAAATCAAACAGAGGTCTTTCAATCCAGATTCGTGACGGAGGAAATGTAGAAAACGTCACCTATCAGAACATTATTATTGAAACTCGCCGTTTCTGCCCTGACTGGTGGGGCACTGCTGAGCCGATTGTTATTACTACATTTAATCGTGATGAAAACACCAAAAGCGGAACTATAAAGAACATCCGATTCTTCAATGTTACAACAAAAGGTGAAAACGGTGTATTGATTCACGGCAACGAGGACAATATAATTGAGGACATCACCTTTGAAAACTGCCGTGTTGAGCTGACAAAAACGAGCAAATGGCAGTGCGGTCTTTATGACCTGCGCCCGTGCCTTGACTATGGTGTTGAAAGCTTTGACAACTCAGCATTTTTCATCCGCTGGGCTAAAAACGTTACTATCGAAAAAACAAAAACACGCTGGGGTAAGCTCTGTGACAGCTACAAGCACGCAATCGACGCTGAAAATGTTGAAAATCTGTCACTCATTCGTTTCGACGGCCATGCTGTTGACCCGAGTGTTGATGATTTCAAATTTGAAAATGTAAAATAAGGAGTTCAGATATGATAGAACTAAAGGGCTACAAGGTTAATAAGCTTGAAATTGAAAACAAGGTGAAACCAGGCACACAGCTTAAGCTTCAAAATCAGCTTAAATATAATGTCAACTATCTTGATGACAATAAAACCTGTATCGGTATTATGGAGCTGAGAGTCGCTGACGCCGACCTTAATCCGTTTGAAATTAAAATCGAAATGGTTGCAGAATTTAACTATGGTGCTGAGGATGAAAAGCCTGAAATTCACACAGGCTCATTCGACCAGCTATTCCCATTTGTAAGACAGATTGTGCATACCATAACCGCATTCACAGGTATGCCAGGGCTTATGATTCCGATTATGAAGCTCAATAAGGAAACTGTAAGAATTAACGAACAGAAGGAAACCTCACCATTAAATTAAATCCTTTGTAATACACATATTTAAAAGACACCCGAAAAAATTTTCGGGTGTCTTTTTATCACATTATACTTATTCAGGCATATACCAGAATGAATTGAATTTATACAGATATGTTTTTGCGCCTTTCGGCATCTGGGTTACTGCATTAAAAACATTATAATAATCGCCTGCACCAATGCCGATTGAAATAGTACCGAATGCCAGCAAAAATGTAAGCTGCGGAAATATCATACCGATTATATATGGCACAAAACCGAAAACAATATTCGGCAGAAGTGACATAAATATAAATCTGCTCTTTGACATAGACTCAGGTCCTACTACAAAAAGCATCCCCTGCTTCCAGTTAGTATATAGATAAACGTCCTCTTTAAAGCAGACTGCGTGCAGCAGTTCATGAGAGAACAGTGTAAGCATAGGCAAAACACATCCTGCCATAAGCTGAATATAATCAAAGTGTTCTCTGCCCCTTACAACCGCAGGTATCGCCAGCACGACAAGCAGAAAAAGCGACAGCACATTTGCTATAACCGCCAGCGTTTTTGTGTCCTTTGCCTCTTTAAAAGCCACAGCATTTGGTTTATGTTCATTGTGGGGCAGTGAGTCAGGATTCAAATCATATTTACCTTTATAATGCAATTTCACAGGTGTGCTCTTTTCTATTTGTTCTTTACATCATAAAGCACATCAGGGTAGTCGCTCATAATGCAGTCTGCACCTATGCTGATTAAGTACTCCATATCTTCTTCATCATTTATAGTCCAGTACTGCACTGCCATATCGTGCTCGTGTGCATAGTTGATAACCTGTGCTGTTCCTGTATTAAGACCAAAGGTATTGAATGGTGCACCATAAGGAATCTGGAGCACGTTGCAAGGCGGCTCATAGCTTTTACTGTTTGTGATTGCAGCAAACCAGAATTTAAGCACTTCCATTATACCTGTGCTTCTTGCCATATCAGGATAATTTTCGTCAACATATTCACTGACCTCTGCGTGGAATGTGCCGAAAATAACACGGTCAAGCAGATTTTTTTCAACAAGAAGCTTATAGAGAATATCTACACCCTTTTTGCCTAAATCATCACTGTTCTTGATTTCAATAATATATTTATAATCACCCTTTGAATTAAGGTAGTCAAGAACATCCTCAACTCTCAGAATTTTCAAATCATCTGTAGGCTCGCTCATATCGGCAAAAGGCATATTCCCGTCAGGGTCAACAAATTTTGCACCGATATTAAGCTGTCTTAATTCTTCATATGTTTTGGTTTCAGGTCTTACATCTGTTTCACCAAAAACCTCTTCAACATTTGAAGTTCTGTCAAGGGTGTCATCGTGCAGCAGAACTAAAACATCGTCCTTGGTGATATGTAAATCAAATTCAAAAACATCAATGGCAAAAGCATCATTTTCGGCACAGTTTTTAAATGCCATCATTGATTCTTCAGGGGCGATACCTCCGCCGCTTCTGTGGGCAGAAATATCAGTTTCGGCAAGAATATAAGGATTCTTGGTATCATACTGCTTAACAAGATTCGGATCTGACTTATGCTTTCCTGCCACCGTCATAAGAACAGCAATTACCGCAATAACAGCAATAATTATAGCCAGCACCTTAATCGCTTTTTTACCTTTTGTTTTTGTTTTAACTGCCATAAAAAACACCCCTTAACAAATTATTCCTAATTATAATATTATTTCATTTATGGACAAATGTCAAATTATTTTTTGACTATGGCTTGACATTTGGAAAATAAAGGCTATAATTATAATTAGCACTCAGGTATGCAGAGTGCTAATTATTTGAAAGGAACTGATAAAAATGAGAAAAAAGCAATTTAAAGCAGAGTCAAAAAAACTCCTTGATATGATGATTAATTCAATTTACACCCACAAAGAAATTTTTCTTCGTGAGCTTATTTCTAATGCAAGCGATGCTATAGACAAGCTGTATTTCAGGTCATTAACTGACGACAGCGTTAAGCTTGCACGTGATGATTTTAAAATCACAATTGACATAGATAAAGAAAGCAGAACACTTACAATCACCGACAACGGTATCGGTATGACAGCTGAGGAGCTTGAGAACAACCTCGGCACAATCGCAAAAAGCGGTTCTCTTAATTTCAAAAAAGAAAATGCTGACAATGAAAATGCACAGGACATTTCAGTTATCGGTCAGTTTGGTGTAGGCTTCTACTCCTCATTTATGGTTGCAGATAAGGTAGAGGTTGTGTCAAAAGCATTTGGCGAAAGCACTGCAAACAAATGGGTATCCACAGGTGCAGACGGATACACTATTGAGGAATGTGAAAAGGAAGATGCGGGAACAGTTATCACTCTTTACATTAAAGAGGATAACGAGAATGAAAATTACAGCGAATACCTTGAGCAGTATAAAATTGATGAGCTCATAAAGAAATACAGCGATTACATTCACTATCCTATTCAGATGGAAATGAGCCACCAGGTGCCTGACCCTGACAAAGAGGGTGAATACATTACTGAAATTGCTGTTGAAACTCTCAACTCAATGGTACCGCTCTGGAGAAAATCAAAGGGCGAAATCAAGCCTGAGGATTACAATGCCTTTTATAAAGAAAAGTTTATGGACTACACCGACCCTCAGCTTGTTGTTCATTCAAAAACAGAGGGACAGGCAACCTTTGATGCACTGATGTTCATTCCTGAAAATCCACCTTATGATTTCTATTCAAAGGAATACGAAAAGGGCTTGCAGCTTTATTCAAACGGCGTGCTTATTATGGACAAGTGCAGTGATTTGCTGCCTGATTATTTCAGCTTTGTAAAGGGTCTTGTTGACAGTGCAGACCTGAGCCTTAATATCAGCCGTGAAATGCTGCAGCACGATCATCAGCTTAAAATTATTGCTAAGGCAATTGATAAAAAGCTTAAGAATGAGCTTAAGAAAATGCTCAACAATGACAGAGAAAAATACAACAAATTCTTCAAAACCTTTGGCTTGCAGTTAAAATACGGCGTATACGCAAACTATGGCATGGAAAAGGACGGACTTAAGGATTTCCTTATGTTTGAAACCTCAAATGGTGACGGCTACGCAACACTCAAGGAATATGTAGGCAGAATGGCAGAGTCACAGGAAAGCATCTATTATGCCTGCGGTGAAAGCGCTGAAAAAATTGCTCTTCTCCCTCAGCTTGACGCTGTTAAGGAAAAGGGCTATGAGGTGCTCTATTTCACTGACGAGGTTGACGAATTTGCAATTCAGATGCTTATGGAATATGACGGTAAGCACTTTGCTAACATCTGCAAGGACGACCTCGACCTTTCAACAGATGCAGAAAAAGAGGCAATTAATCAGAAGAATGAAGACTCAAAGGATTTGCTCGACAGAATGAAGGAAGCACTTGGCGACAAGGTTTCATCAGTTAAATTCTCAAACAAGCTCGGCAGTCACCCCGTTTCACTTTCAGCCGAGGGCTACGTTTCACTTGAAATGGAGAAGGTTCTTAATCAGATGCCAAACGGCGGTCAGGGAGTTAAGGCACAGCTTGTGCTTGAAATCAACTCAAATCACCCTGTTGCTGAAAAACTTGAAAAAGCAGATGAAGAACAGCTTAAAAAATATGTTACACTGCTTTATTCATCAGCAAGACTTATTGCAGGTCTTGACCTTGACAACCCAACAGAATTCAGCGACATATTAGCAGATATGATGTAACAGCAAAACACCCGATGATTTAAAATCATCGGGTGTTAATTTTTATTTTATTCTGCAACCTTTGCAGCTGCTTCTTTTTCTGCTCTGCGAGCCGCTCTTTTCTTTTTAGCCTTGTAGCCCATAAGCTTATCAAGATGCTCATCAGGTGTTACACAAGTACCGAGTGTAACAGTATTTCTGCCGTAAATTCCGTGGAAATCAGAACCGCCTGTTAAAAGCAATTTATGCTTTTTGCAAAGCTTGCTGATTTCTTCAATATTTGCATCTGTAGCAGACGGATGCCATACCTCTGCACCGTCAAGTCCCATTTCAATATATTTTTCAAGCTCAGGAATATTGTTATACTTATAAGGATGTGCCAGAACAGCCACACCGCCTGCACCGTGAATTTCCTCAATAACCTCTTCAACAGAAGGGTATTTAATCGGTGCAAGAAGATTCGTTGAGCTTTCAGGTGAAAACAGTGCATCATAAAGCTCGCCGTAAATCTCATCAGTATAGCCTGCGTCCATAAGTGCGTGCATAATATGCTGCTTGAAAAGATTAGTAGAGCCTGATGCGTGACCTACTATAAAATCGTTTGACACGGGAAAACGTGCAGCTACCTTAAGCATCATTATCTGCCCTGCTCGTTTTCTTGCAACAGAGGTACGCTTGCAAATGCCCTCAAGTCTATCAGGCTTTTCTGCCAGATAGCTTATAATATGTACCCTTTTGCCTGCCTCATTGTCAAAGGCTGAAATTTCCACACCGGGAATAACATTTATACCGTATCGTTTACCGATAACCTGACCCCTTACTGTTCCTGCCAGGCAGTCATGGTCTGTTATGGCAATAGTATTAATTCCGCTTTTCTGAGCAATAACGATTAAATCCTCAATTCCTACAGAACCGTCGCTGAGTTTGGTATGACAATGTAAATCTGCTGCCATAATTTAGTTATCTCCTTTCAAAGTCGGTGAACATATGCTTAAACGCCGAAGTGAGCAATCACTCACTAAAAATAAATACTATATTAATAATAACATTAAATTATAACTTTTTCAAGACAAAAAAGTACATTTTAATACATTGAATAAAAAAATGTCCAATAACGATGAATAAATATTATTTTTTTACAAATATTTATTCAATTTGCTGATCGGCAAACCAACAACATTAAAATAGTCGCCATCTATTTTTTCAACAAGAAGTGAACCTTTTCCCTGTATTCCGTAAGCACCTGCTTTATCATCGCATTCGCCTGTTGCGGCATAATTATAAATTTCATCGTCAGTTAAATCAAAAAATTTAACCCTTGTTTCAACAGAAAACGTAACAGCCCCTTCAGGCTTAATAACAGTTACACCTGTGAAAACACTATGATATTTTCCGCTCAGGCTACTGAGCATTTCGGCCGCCTGCTGTCTGTCAGCGGGCTTGCCGAGTATTACGTCATCAACCGCAACAACAGTATCAGCACCTATAACAGTATCAACACCATTATTAAACGGCTCAGCTTTTATCCTCGACAGATATTCAACAGCCTCCTGCGGTGATATTCCGCAAGGCAGAGTTTCGTCAACATCTGCACTTTTTATTTCAAAATCTGTTGTGATAAGGGACAAAAGCTCCCTTCTTCTTGGTGATTTGGATGCAAGAATCAGCATTAAAATGTACCTCTCTGATATAATCCTCTTGTATATTTAAAATCAGGCTTTGCTTCTTTTTTATATAAATCAATTATTCGACTTACCTCATCGGCAGTTTCTGTTGTAAAACAAAAATGTATAAAGTCCGTCTTAACCTCTTTAAGTCTGTCGAGCATATAAAGAGGGTGCGTATTGATCATTTCAACACAGGGATATTTTGAACAGAGAACTTCAAACTCATAGCCCTTTCTGTCAGTTAACCTGCCCTGCTTTGCACACTCATAACAGCCGATGCTGTTTTTAACAGGGCAGTTTCTTGTAAGCATTAACGGCATTTTGCCATAAACAACAACCCCTGTGTTTTCAGCATTAATTTTATTTGCCTGCTCCAGTGTAAGCTCAAAGGATAAAATAGGATTATCAACCATATTCGCACTTTCACTGTTATAGATATTCAGTCCGAAATCGCCGAAAACCTCAAATCCCATTTCCTTAGCTAATGTATAGCTGCCGATATTACCGCAGAGTGCCTTGGAAACTCCTGACTTTTTCAACTTTTCAAGTCTTTCTTTAACCTCGTTTTCAATGCCGAACAAACCTCTCGGCAAAACAACACCTGCTCGGTTGTCAACAAAATCCTCAAGACTGCTGTCAAGAGGTATGAAAACATTTTTAAACGGATGCTTGTCGGGAATCTGCTCTGCTGACCTGAATAATGCATTAGCATACGGCACAGTATTCTTATTTACAGAAACAGGCTTTTTAAGCGGTTTTGCTGTCACAACAACTTCCGCCTGCTTTTCTATCTCCTCAACTGCTTTGCGCCTTAATTCATTAATTTTTGAAACAGGCAAAATCAGTCCCTCATCAAGCGTAACCCTAACACTGTTTGCATAAAATTGAGTACCGCCCAGCTTTGAAAGTCTTGCTTTCAGGCTTTCCTCCGTCATCGGCTTGTTAATCGCTGTTTCAGGCACATCACCTGAAACAGTAACTGTTTTTCCCATAGCCGCAGCAGTTAACAGGCTCTTTTCACCTGCCCTGCACACAAATTCAATATCCATAGGCAAAAGCGGATTTTCGTTATCATAATTATGACTTATATCCTTAAGCACCTCTTTGGCAGAAATAACATCATCCTTCTGCCTTGTGCCGAACATATCCGGACCGATTTTTCCTGTAAAATATCCGTCAGTAAAGCCGCTTCGTGAAAAAACGCTTTTGAGTTTGCGACTGTCATTATTTGAATAAGTGCCGTCAATTGCATTTTTAACAGCCGTTACTGCCGCACTCACATATTCAGGACGCTTCATTCTGCCCTCAATTTTCAGCGACACAATTCCGTCAAGCTCACCGAGATGCTCAATCAGACTCAGATCTTTCAGAGAAAGAGCACATTCTGTCTTGTCTCCCTTAGCAGTAAAAGGCAAGCGACAGGGCTGAGCACACAAGCCCCTGTTACCACTGCGTGAACCTATGACCGACGAAAGATAGCACTGACCTGAAACGCACATACACAGTGCACCATGCACAAACAATTCAAGCTCAAGGTTGGTGCTTTGTCTGATTTCCTTGATTTCATCAAGGCTCATTTCTCTCGGCAGAACAATGCGTGAAAATCCCATTTCCTCCGCCGCTCTTGCTCCTGCCGGTGTCATAATACTCATCTGAGTAGAACCGTGAAGCCTTGCCTGAGGGAAATGCTCCCTTATCATTTTTGCAGCACCTATGTCCTGAATGATAAATGCATCAACACCTGACTCCAAAGCCTGTTTAACAGTATCGTAAGCAAGCTCCCACTCATCATCACTTATTAAAATATTTAAGGTTAAGTAAACCTTAACCCCTCTTTTATGGCAGTAATCAACTGCTGTCTTTAATTCATCATAATCAAAATTGCCGGCATTGCGGCGTGCGTTAAAGGCTTTAACTCCAAGGTAAACACCATTAGCACCACTGCGAACACCGGCAATTAAGGACTCCATACCGCCGGCAGGAGCCAAAATTTCAAAATTCATATATCCCTGTTAATCCTATTTATTTGCAAGCTTGTTTCTTAAATCGGAGATTTCTCTGTTAAGGCGCTCAACCTCACGTCTTGCAACCTCAACCTCCATTCTGGCTCTGGCACTTTCCTCAAGATAATCCTTAATCTGCACCCTTAAATTATCACTTGACGCAGAAGCCTTTTTGCAGGCATCTGCCTGATCAAGAGCCACAAGCACAGCCGCCTGAGTCATTGACAGTGAAGTGTTAGAATTGCATATTGAGCGGATCTCGCTGTTAATCTGTTCAGCCAGATTTTCTACATATTCAGGGTCATCCTCTGTAACGATTGTGTATGACGCACCGCCGATTTTAACCTGAACTCTGTTTTTATTCATAAGTTACACCCTCAAATTCATCGACAAATTTTTCGCTTATTTTAGTATAACAATAAAAAATAAAAATGTCAATGTGATTACTTATTAGTATTATAAATAATTTTCATACAATTAAACAAAACTCACAAACAAAAATGTTTGTGAGTTTTGTTGTTAGTATTTTTATGAGCACACACCTGAGTTACTGCAGGTGATAGTTACTGTTCTATTCATTGTTTTTATCGGAATTCCTATAGCATATTTTTTAACAGTAAAAGCACCTGTTCCCTTGTTACCGCTTTTTGAGGCAACTGCCGATGTCACCTTCCAAGCATCATTATATATCGTATTTGATGTTGTTGCCTTTGTGCAGGTTGCTGAACTGCCTGTATAGCTGAAGGTTGCATTAAGTGTAACTGTCCATGCCTTGCTGTTATTGCTTTCATAATAATGTGACGATTTACTATTGCTGACTGTTTTAGCAGCAAAGGTTGTTATCGTACTTTCAGTCAATTCTGTAACTATGTAGCTGCCGTCTTCAAAATACTCAATGTAACTATCCGTCACAACCTTTTCACTCGCAAATGCTGTATTCGGACATAAAACAGCAATCATAAGCATTACTGATAATAAAGATATTAATTTTTTCATTTAATCATTCTCCTACAGTTTCGTTTATAACTTCGCCTTGAACAATACCATCTTCCATCACGTCAACAAAATATCCGGGCTCTTCAACATAAGGATGAATTATAGCAAACAATAGTGCTGACAACCACATCACCAAAGCTATTATCACTCCGATAGAAACTGTTCTGCCGATATTCATTCGCTTTTTAATTTTTTTAATATCAGCAGTTTCAAAAAATCCTTTTGCAATATCCTTCGGCTCGCCAAATCGTCTGCGTACATCATCCATAGTTGCATTCTCGGTTTCATCAATGAAACAAGCGATGTCATTTTTCAAATCATTAATAAATCTGCGTCTTGTCTGCCAGTCACAGATTAAATATGACTTTACATCTACTATATACTTTTTCAGTTCTAAATCCAATGAGGTATCCTTCATATATTATCATCTCCGCTTCTGTCAAGTATTTTCATAATACTGTCAGTAACAGCATCATAATCGGCAAGAATTTCATTATAATATTCTCTGCCCTTATCCTCCAGATGATAATATCTTCTTGTTCTGCGCCTGCCTACCTGCTGAGTGTAGTCACTTATATAGCCCGCCTCTGTCAGCCTGTAAAGTATAGGATATAAAGACCCTTCCAGCATTGTATACACACCGCCGCTTTTTTCTGCAAAAGCCTGTGTAATCTGATAACCGTAAAGATCTTCCTTACTAAGCAGATACAGAACAAGCATTTCCGCTGTTCCACGTTTGAAATTGTCAACTGTCTGACCCATATACTATTCACCATCTTTGTTAGTCCTATGTATTGTAGCACATATATAGTTTTCGTGTAAATACTTTTCCAGCAAATATATTGTTGACAAATTAATATTATTTATGTTATCGTAGAATTGCAACTAATAATGTCTAATAAAATTATGAAACAGGAAGTGATTTAATGCTAAAAAAATGATGATGAATTTATTTTAATAATTAATTCATTAGAGCAGTCAGGAACAAATATTTATATTTACATTTATTATCTTTGCAATTTCAATGGTAGCTATGATTAAGATAGCAAAAAATATAAAAGAGCGTATTTGTAATTTTAAAATAGTTAGGAGAGATAAAATGAAATTATTTGCTGTTGTTTTGGCTTTAGTGGCTATTGCAGTAACACCATTATCAGTGTTTGCAAGCGAAAATAACAGCGACGAGCAAATTTTTATTATAAGAGAAGATGAAATAATTGAAAATCTTCAAAAAATGTCAGATGAAGAATTATTGGAATTAGGATATTCTGATGAGCAAATTACAGAACTTCGTAATTTTGATTATTTTGACGCATTGGCAGAAAGAGCAGCACTCGATGACGAAACATTGCTTTTATACCGATACACCCCTGAAGAAATAGAAGAATTGAGAGAGTATGTCGCTTCAGGAAGAAAGGCAAGAAAAACAATCAGCTCAAATACACTTACAATTAGTTTGTCATTTAAAAACAAAACAACTGGTAAACAAGCAGATGGTGTAATTTCATGGACGTGGAAAAGAGCTGCATTGGTTAAATATATTGATTGTGTAGCTGTTGCGTGGAAAACCACTAGTGGAGCAACAATTAATTACATACCAAACAGCAATAATAAAGTTGTTGCAACATGGACAAAAGTAAATCCAAACTCAACAGAGCCTAATCAAAAAACATCATCATCAACATGGCAGGTAAATAATAACCAATCAATATTTGCAAGGGTAGCAATGGGTGGTACTAATTATTTTGCTTATAGCGGTACAGGCACATTTACAATGAAAGCAACATCAGGTAGTTTTAAAGAGTTTTATATTGATTATGGTTATGGACATTATAATGTAAGTCTTGAACCAAGTGTATCTGTTAGTCCAAGCGGAATAGGTGTATCAGTTTCTTTTAAAGGCGGACTAAATGATGAGCAACATATAAAAAGGCTATATAATGCGTCATTTGGAATCGCTATACAATATTAAACGGTGATAATTATGATAACTACAATTACTTTTGTGATAAGTACTATTGCATTTTGGATTTATGGTTTTTTCTATGAAATAGAGTTTGAGATGGTGTTTGTTTTCAGCCTGCTCATATCAATAGCAGTTTCAATTCCGCATTACTATCGCAAAATTTCAGAAGATTTAGCTGAGATAAACGAAAAACTTGAAAAAGACGAAAAAAAGCAGAATGATACTGAAAATTAACAAGATAATAAACCGAAAATAAAATACAAAAACATAAGGAATGACCATTATTTCAGGTCATTCCTTAATATATTTTCAAAACAATACTATTTCTGAAAATATATTGTTGACAGATAATAACATTTGTGGTATTGTTAATTTAGGGATATTGAGCCCAATTTTTGTAACGCAGGGATGTGATTCCAATGGAGCATTCAGACAGCATATAGAATTTTGATTTAATAATTTACTTTAAAAGGAGTTATAAAGTTATGAAAAAATCACTTTCTGCTGTTTTTGCTGTTCTTTTTGCATTTGTATTTGCATTTCCTATGCAAATATTTGCTGATGAAGCACCTGCTTTAGAAAGCATAGCAAACAATATAATCGAAATCACAACAGATAATTCAAAGGAAAATCCAATAATAACATATAATAATATAGAAGAATTTGTTACCGAAGTCCGCAATCAGATACCGGATATTGATGATTTGGAACTTGCCAATTTCATTGTTGATTACACAGGTCAAGATGAATTTGATATAGAAGATGAAGAGGCATTAAAATATTTAGGTTTTAAAGAAATCATTGTATCTGACAATTACATAAAGGTAGATGCAGACGGAAATACCGAATCAATGACAGAAGATGAAATGACAGTAGTAATGTTCAGGGATGATTATGGAATTTCACCATTAGCAAATCCTTCAACATCTAATAATGGTTATATGAAAATGAAGCATGTTGTTTCCAGAGAAACAGGCATATTAAGCAACAAGAAGGTCGGCTATCAAATTGCTGTGTATGCACATTGGTTAAAAATGCCTTTATGTCATTTTGAAGATGTATTAGCTCTCTACTTTGACTGCGGATCTTATGATCCAAATCATGAGGTTTACGGAAAATTAGAAGAAACTGTCACTTGCTGTACTTATAATTACAAATACAAAACACAAGTTTGGAAAACAGCTGACAAACCTGATTACCACACAAACAAAAATGTTACTGTTGACAATCTCGTAGGAAACGCTCAAGGCATTCGCTTTAAACTTAGAAGTGCAGCAATTTACACCTGCCCAAGAACAATTAATAATCATGCGCGAGTTGTAGCTGATATATTAGCATATATGAGCTATGGCATTAAAGTGCCATCGAAAGAAGATTGCGTAATACAAGGTATTTATGGTCATAAAACGATTTCGCTTGGCAGTATAGGAATAAGCGCATCAAAAGGTGGAGTTAGTTTATCGCTGAGTCCCAAGACCGCTCTCGACGAATATCGAGCAGATAAATTCTCATTTACAGCTATATAATTATAAAATCTAAATTAGAGGTATTGCTATGAAAAAAAATCTTGGAATAAAACTGCAATTATTCGGCATTGCACTAATTATATTTTCCTTTTATTCACTGTCATATGGTTCAGGTCCACACGGATTTTGGAATGGTCTGATTGTTCACAGTGTTTATTTATCAAAATTCGCAGGTTTAATTCTCTGCATTTCAGGCTTGTTTTACAAGGATAAGTAATTGCAGTTGCTTTGCTGAAAAAATGTTCCGATATTACAATTAAAAGTTAGGCAGTTATAATATGGATAGCGATAATAAAGAGCAAAAAAACAAAACCCCTCTTCCTTATGAAAAATATCTAAAAGAAATAATGCTTAATCAGAAGAAATTATATAATTGCAACATATTTATTATAATCCTTTTGTTAGCGATTATCGTAATCAGATTATTTGTAATAGGCTATTAACGCAAAAAGGGGTTGGTGTTAGATGAGTAAGAATTTAGGAATTAAATTACAGCTTTTAGGAATAGGATTGCTTGTATATGCAGTATTTGCTCTTGGATTTTCCGGAGGCGAAGACTTTGCTTCGAGAGTTATTCTTTTTATCGGTATATTCGCTCCGTTTATCGGAATCATTCTCTGCATTGCAGGTTTGTTCCACAAGGATAAATAATGAATTTATTCGTGCTTTTTCTTTTATTTTTCATAAAATAATACTTTTTCTGCAAATATATTGTTGACAAATAATATAAAATATGGTATCTTTATTTTAGGAGATTTACCTCAACAAACAGAAATCTTCTGAAGGTTATTGAAAAAAACTAAGCAAATCAAATAAAATCGTTCTATTAAGTTTATAATTTGTTTATAAAATCTAATAATATTCGATAAATCTTCAATGAGGTGCACTGCACTAAAAAATTTTTTCGTTTTGTCGGCTTGTATCTGCTAAGCAAGCCTTCAATCAGGGGAATGACAAACTTAAACCTTTTATGAAAGCCATAACTCTTTCATCATTATTCGCAATTTTGAGGTTTAACAAGTCATTCCCCATATTTTTTATACATAACAAATAAAAAAGAAGCCTTGCAATCGTGTGATTGCAAGGCTTTAATTATGAAAACATATTAATACTTTTTAAGCTGTTCTTCATTGAAATCCTCGAGGAACTCGTCATATGTGCCCTTTCTGTCAAGAACAGTATTGCCTGAAATCTCGATAATTCTGTCAGCAACAGTCTGCACAAACTGATGGTCGTGAGAGGTGAAGAGAATTGTTTCAGGATAACGTATAAGACCATTATTGAGTGCAGTGATTGACTCCAGATCCAAATGGTTCGTAGGCTCGTCAAGTACAAGAACATTAGCACCTGAAAGCATCATTTTACAGAGCATACAACGCACACGCTCGCCACCTGAAAGAACATTGGCCATTTTGAGTGCTTCGTCGCCTGAGAACAGCATTCTGCCGAGCCAGCCACGAATATCAGCCTCAAGAGTATAGGTTGTATACTGTCTGAGCCAGTCAACAAGTGTTAAATCAACGCCGTCAAAATATGGGCTGTTATCACTTGGGAAATAGCTCTGACTTGTGGTAACTCCCCATTTGAACTCACCCTCATCAGGCTCCATTTCACCCATAATAATTTTGAAAAGGGTAGTTTTTGCAACAACGTCACTGCCGACAAATGCAACCTTTTCTCTCGGATGAATAACGAAAGAAACATCGTCAAGCACCTTTCTGTCACCGATTGTTTTAGTAAGGTGGTCAACTCTGAGCAAATCATTGCCGCACTCTCTGTCAGGCTTAAAATCAACATATGGGAAACGTCTGCTTGAAACAGGCATTTCAATCATTTCAAGGGCATCAAGCTGTTTCTTTCGGCTTGTTGCCTGCTTTGATTTAGCAGCATTTGCTGAGAAACGCTGAATAAATTCCTGAAGTTCTTTAATCTTCTGCTCATTCTTTTTATTCTGATCTCTTGCCTGACGCTGACGCATCTGAGTATATTCATACCAGAAATCATAGTTACCTGTATAAAGCTGAATTTTGCCGAAGTCAACATCGCAGATATGAGTGCAGACCTTATTGAGGAAATGTCTGTCGTGTGATACAACGATAACAGTGTTCTCAAAATCCAGCAGGAAATTTTCAAGCCAGCGGATAGCTGACAAATCCAAGTGGTTAGTAGGCTCGTCAAGCAGAAGAATATCAGGATTACCGAAAAGTGCCTGGGCAAGAAGCACCTTAACCTTGAGGTCTGACGGAAGCTCTGCCATTTTAAGATAATGATATTCGTCAGACACACCAAGCTTATTTAACATAAACTCAGCATCACTTTCAGCATTCCAGCCGTCCATATCAGCAAACTCAGCCTCAAGCTCGCCTGCCTTAATACCGTCCTCTTCAGTGAAATCCTCTTTCATATAGAGGGCATCCTTTTCCTCCATAACCTCAATAAGCCTTGGGTTACCCATTAAAACAGTACGGATAACATCATACTCATCAAATGCAAAGTGATCCTGCTTTAAAACAGAAAGTCTTTCACCCGGAGTAATGAAAACCTCGCCCTTCTGTGCCTCAAGCTCACCTGACAAAACCTTTAAAAAGGTTGACTTGCCTGCACCGTTAGCACCGATTATTCCATAACAGTTACCTGCTGAAAAGGTAACATTAACTCTTTCAAACAGCGCTCTTCCGCCGAATTGAACAGTTATATTGCTTGCCTGAATCATATAGTTCACTTACCTTTCGATAAAACATAGTTTAGCCTTGTCACCCTATAATACTACATAAACAATTTAAAAACAAGTAAAAGTTGATTTTATTATAGAAACATATTATAATATTATAAATATGCGAATTGATAATTTTTAAAATTTCGCTGAACACCCCTGTTATTAAAGGAGAAAAAATATGGACATCAAAATTTCACCATCTGTTCTGGCAAGCGACTTTGCAAACCTTGAGGCTGAGCTGAAAAAATGCAGTGACGGCGGTGCAGAGCTTATTCATCTTGATGTTATGGACGGTCACTTTGTTCCTAACATTTCAATCGGTGCACCTGTTATTGCAGCACTTGACAAGGTATGTGACACGCCTTTTGATGTTCACCTTATGATTTCAGATCCATTATTTTACATTAACGACTTTGTGAAAGCAGGGGCAGATATAATAACATTTCACGTTGAATGTGAAAGTGACATTGAAAAAACTATTGATAAAATTGTTAATGCAGGCTGTAAGGCTGCCCTTGCTGTAAAACCGAACACACCGATTGATGCAGTCTATCCTTACCTTGGCAAATTATCAATGGTGCTTGTTATGACTGTTGAGCCGGGCTTCGGCGGTCAGAGCTTTATGGAAAGCACTATGCCGAAAATCAAAGAACTCAGATTAAAATGCCCTGAGCTTGATATTCAGGTTGACGGCGGAATTAATGCCGAAACCATAAAAATTGCAGGAAATGCAGGTGCTAATGTTTTTGTTGCAGGCTCTGCTGTTTTCAAAAGTGATGACCCTGCTGCAACAATAAAACTTTTAAAAGAAAATGCCGAGTGTTAAAATATGAAGAAAAAACGCTTTTACAACAACAAAGACAGAAATCAGAAATGGACCGAGCAGCCCACAGGGAGAAAGATATATTTTGCAGATAAATATATTGATGCTCCAAAGGGTACCACTGAACAGATTAAGCAAAAGCGTGCCAAAGAACCATTTTTTACAAGAGCACGCCGTGAAAAAATTTTAAAGGGCTTAATTGTTACAATCGCATCAATAGCACTTGTGGGAACAGGCTATACTATAATGGATGTGCATATGGACCGCCATTCTATGCCATTTGTTGAAAACGACGAAAATAACACCGCAAATTTAAACAACATTAACATAAGCATTAAGGGCAGCGGCTGCCAGTCACTTTCACTTGACGGCGGTCTTATGCTCAGTGCGGTTATTGACACAGCGGCAGACAACGGCTACACATCACTTGCCTTTGATTTAAAAAGAAATGACGGAACAATAGGCTATAATTCTTCACTTGCAACCATCTCAAGCTTCGGAGCAATATCATCACCGTCAAGCGATTTAAAGGCATCTGCAAATCTTCTTAAAGAAAACGACGTACTGCCTGTAGGAATAATTTCATGCTACAAGGATAATGTTGCACCTGCTGCTGACCCGAGTCTTGCGCTCTTTAACGGCGGAAGTCCATTCAAGGACAATGCCGGCAATACCTATCTTAACCCCGATTCAGAAAGTACTTATAATTATATCAAAAGTATAATTGATGAAGCAGCAGGAATGGGCATTAACGTTTTCGTTCTTGACAACTATGATTTGCCCGAAAATGCAGTACAGACCGACAACAGTGGCTTTGACAGACTTGCAGAAAAGCTTTATGCTGATTTTAATGACAATATAAAGCTTCTTAAAGCAATTGACCTTAATCTGTCATCTGATAATGCCAAATCTGTTGAAAAGGAATGGCAGGAGAAAACCGAAAAGCTTTCCTTTGATAACAGCAATTGCGTATTTCATATTACTGCAAAAAATCCCATTATTACAAAGCAGTATCTGGACAGTAAAGGCATTACAAACTATATTATTTCTGAATGAGGTGATTTTATGAAAAGACAGCTTTCTGCAGCTTTTATTCTTATGCTGATTTCTTTTGCATTTATTGTTGCTCCTGCAACAGCATCAGCTGATGACAGCGATACCCCCATTCTTGTTGATATCAACTTTAAAAATGCAAAATTCGACACTGCTTTCAATCATAATATTCAGGAATACTCCATAACCTTAAATGACAATTCTGCCACACCTACACTTGACAGATACGCACTTAAGGGTGATGCTGATTTGTTTATCAATTACCTTTATGATGAAACCAACCACCAGACAGGTCTGACTGCAACACTGCAATATAATACAGGCAGCAAAATTTATACCTTTACATATTCAAACCCTGCTGATTATGTTCAGAATAATAACAACAGCTTATCTTCAATATATTCGCCATACAGTGAATTATCCCCGTCTTTAAATGACAGCGATACAGTTTATAAGCTGTATATCCCATCTGATTTAACAGAGCTGACTATTACCCCTGTTACAAGTGACATAAATGCTTACTGTGCACCGATTACATTAAAGCTGTCTGCTGATCAGGCACCGAAAATCACACTTACCTGCACCGCCTCAGACGGAAGCAAAAAGAATTATTCAATAAATATAAAGCGAGTCAGCAAAACAACTGAGCAGGTAAAAGCTGAAATGCAGCAGCCTGACTATGTTTCTTTTGTTGAAGGCACACGCCTTTTTGAAAAGCCCGAATTTATAATGATTGTATGTGCTGCTTCATGCGGATTGGTTTTAATAATGATAATGTTTGCTGTTACAAAGCGAATTGCAGTTAATCCTTATGACAAGGAGGAAAAGCCATTTTACAGCAGCGTTGAATAATAAATTATAAAGGAGATGATATTATGAATCTTGAAGAAATTCAGATTGAAGAAATCATAGAAAAGCTTTCATCTCTTTACAAGAGTAAAAACTATTCTGAAATAAAAAAAATACTTACTGAATTTAACCCCGCAGATATTGCTGTAATTTTTGACGAATTCAGTGCCGAGCAAAGAAATTTGTTTTTCCGCCTGCTGCCTAAAGAGGAAGCGGCTGAAACCTTTGTTGAGCTTGACAATGATGCACAGGAAATGCTGATTCATGCTTTTTCCGATAACGAGCTGCGTGAGGTTATTGATGAGCTTTACCTTGATGATACAGTTGATATTATTGAGGAAATGCCTGCGACCATTGTTAAACGTATTCTGAAAAATACCGACAGTCAGACAAGAGCGTCAATTAATACCCTGCTGAAATATCCTGAGGACAGTGCAGGCTCAATTATGACTCCTGAGTTTGTTGACTTAAAAAAGACAAACACTGTTGAGGATGCTATTAAACGAATCCGAAGAACAGGTGTTGATAAGGAAACTATTTACACCTGCTATGTAACTGACGAATCACGTCATCTTATAGGCGTTATAACCGTAAAAGAGCTTCTGCTTCACGACAATGACGATAAAATTGAAGATTTGATGGAAACCAACATCATATATATTAACACACACGATGATCAGGAAACTGCTGCAAATCTTCTGAGCAAATACGACTTTCTTGCACTGCCGGTTGTTGATATGGAGCAAAGGCTTGTTGGTATCATAACAGTTGACGATGCTATGGATGTCCTTGTTGACGAGAACACCGAGGATATTCAGAAGATGAATGCTATCGTTCCGAACGAAAAGCCCTACCTTAAAATGACCGTTTTTGAAACCTGGAAAACGCGTATTCCCTGGCTGCTTTTCCTTATGGTAAGTGCAACATTCACAAGTATGATTTTAAATGCATTTGAGGATAAGCTGTCTTCGCTCATTATTCTGACCTCTTTTATACCTATGCTTATGGGTACGGGCGGTAACTCAGGCGGACAGTCAAGTGCCGTTGTAATCCGTGCGCTGTCACTGAATGAAATTGATTTTAAAGATACAGCTAAAGTAGTGTGGAAAGAGTTGCGTGTGGGCTTTAACTGCGGACTCACCCTTGCGTTAATCAATTTTGTTAAAATATGGTTCATTGACAAAATGCTTTTGGGCATGGATGAAATCACAGTAAAGGTTGACCTTGTAATAAGTCTTACTCTCTTTATTGAAACAATATTTGCAAAAATCGTAGGCTGTGTTTTCCCGATTTTTGCCAAAAAGCTGAAACTTGACCCTGCTGTAATGTCATCACCATTTATTACAACAATCATTGATGCACTTTGTTTGCTTATTTATTTCGGCTTTGCTTCAGCAATTCTTCATATATAAAAACAACCCCTGCAGAATTTTGAACTGCAGGGGGTTATTATTTAAAAATTAATAATTAATTCTTTTGTCCTTATAATAAAATTCTTTATCGTGGTCACTGATTTCACGCATAACACGGCAGGGATTACCAACTGCAACAACATTTGCAGGAATATCCTTTGTTACAATTGAGCCTGCACCAATAACGGAATTATCACCTATTGTTACACCGGGAACAATTACTGCACCTGCACCAATCCATACATTTCTGCCTATATGCACATCAACATTAAACTGCAGTGCCTTTTCTCTCAGCTCAGGCAATATGGGATGACCTGCTGTTGCAATTGTAACATTAGGTCCAATCATCGTTTTGTCACCGATATAAATATGACCGTCATCAACAAGAGTGAGATTGAAATTTGCATAAACGCTCTCACCAAGGTGAACGTGTGCACCGCCCCAGTTTGCATAAAACGGCGGCTGGATAAAGGTATCTTCTCCCACCTCTGCAAACATAAGCTTCATTAATTCTTCCATCCTCTTATCATCACCGAGCCCGAGGGTGTTATATTCCTTCATATGCTTTACACAGCCTGTCTGCACAGACATAATTTCATCAACAGTGCAGTCATAAATCAGACCCTTTTCCATTTTTTCAAATTCAGTCATATAAAAAACTCCTTTTACATTCTACTGAATTTAATATAACAAAACAATGATTAAAACACAAGGCTTTTCTTTACTTTGTAACCGCGTGATGTTATAATCTAAGAACAGTGATATATATGTTTAAAATTCAAGGGGAATATTTATGAATAAGGATGTTGAAAAAATCCTCGTTACTGAGGAGGAGCTTTACTCAATCACAAAACAGCTCGGCGAAAAAATCACAAAGGACTATGCAGGTAAAAAACTGCTTGTTGTCGGTGTGTTAAAAGGCTCAATTTACTTTCTCACCGATTTGACAAGACATATTGATCTGCCCTGTCAGCTTGATTTCATTCAGGCATCAAGCTATGGTGAAAGCACTGAATCAAGCGGAACAGTAAAAATCATCAAGGATATTGCTGAGGATTTAAGCGGTTTCAATGTTCTGCTTGTTGAGGATATTCTTGATACAGGAAGAACCTTAAAACACATCTGCGATATGCTGGCAGAAAGAAATCCTGAATCAATTTCTGTTATCACTCTGCTTGACAAGCCGTCAAGACGTGTCGCCGATATCAAGGCTGACTATGTAGGAGTTGACGTTCCTAATGAATTTGTTGTAGGCTATGGTCTTGATTATAATCAGTATTACCGCAACCTGCCATATATCGGCGTTCTGCGACGTGAAGTATATGAAAATAACTAATTGACAACAACAGTCTATTAATGTTATAATCAACTTGTAAATTAAATAGCTACTCGGTTTTCAGTCCAACAAGCCGAAATTAAAAGGGAATTAGGTTAGAATCCTAAGCAACCGCCATTACCGTATTTGACGAAAGACACACTTTAAGTTGGTGTATCAAGCGAAGTTCTTAAAATTTCTATATCATAAGTCGGGATACCTGCCGAAAATTTTATTCAGCTTTTGGGCAAGTGGAAAGGCAAATGAATTAAAAACCTTCTGCACCTCTGCCCAAAAACAGAGGTGTTTTTTTGAAAAGTTTTAAAAAATATATTTATATATTAATTACTATAATATTTATATGTGTATCATTTATCGGATGCAGCAGTGAAATAGTGCCTGAAGAAACAACAGCAGACAACATAACCACTTCGGTATCAAGAGAACATGATGTATCAGAAAAGCAATCTGGCACCACAAAAAGCACCGAAAAAGAAGCAACATCAAAAAGAGCAAAAACGGATAATAAAAATTACAGCACTGCAACTGCTTCAGCTACCGACAAAACCACCGCCAAGCAAACCACGACAAAAAAGGCTGAAAATAAAACAACAACTAAAAAGCCTGCCAAAACCACTGTAACAACAACCTCATCATCTGTCACCTGCAGTATAGAGATTGAATGTAAACAAATCCTTAATAATATGGACAAGCTCAAAGCAGGGCACGAGGATTTTGTCCCCGATAACGGAATAATTATGAGCACTCATACAGTTACAGTTGATAATGGCGATACGGTTTACGATGTATTAAAATCAGCCTGTACAAATAATGGTGTAACTATAAATTCACAGAAAAGTGTATATGGCACATACATAAAAGGCTTAAATAATATTGATGAATTCGACTGCGGAAAGCAGAGCGGCTGGGTTTACACCGTTAACGGCAGTTCACCGCCAAAAAGCTGTGATAAGTACATCGTATCACAAGGTGACAGTATTGTTTTTTCATTTGTATGTTAGCACAGGGATTACCTTGTTATCATAAAAATCATATTGGAGGTAAAAAATATGAAAAAGTTTTTAGCAGTAATTACTGCAATCTGTGTAATGCTCACTGCAAGCATTACAGCATTTGCACAGTCACAGCCGAAAAGCGAAGATGTGCAAAAAGAAATTAACAAAATTGTTAATTACATCACCTCACAAAAAGAGGGTGACTACACTATTGATGACGCCGTTGATTTTTATTATCTCACAAAGTCAGGTGCAGATTTGTCAAAATACAATGACAAATTCATTGCAAGCGTTAAAGAAAATGTTAAGGAAAATGACGGCAAGCTTGTGAGCACATATGGCGAAAGCCTTGCAACCTATGCCGCTGTTCTTGAAATTCTTTCATGCAACGATATTGATGTATGGGATTTTGAAGGCTATGATTTGACAAAAGCATTCAGTGCAATGCCTGCGGATTCAGAAATTAATCCATATTATTATAACATAGTAATTCCTGCACTTATTTATGCAGAGGATGAAAAATTTGCAGAAACGGTCAGCAAGACCTTTGTAGATACTTATTACACAATGGGAAGTGGTATGAACTACTGGGGTTATAGCTGTGACAACACTGCTTATTTCATTTCGGCAATCTCATATACATCAGATGAATATATAACACAGCTTAATGATGCCATAAAGGTGCTTGACACTTATAAAACAGAGGGCGGATATTTCTGCGATAACCAGTACACAACTACACTGAATGCAGATTCAACAGCTCTTGCACTTATGGCATATGCAGAGTACGAGTTTACAGTATCTCTTTTTGACGAAGATTCTGAAACAATTAATATAGACAAGAGTACCGAGATTTATAATCAGCTCGCTAAGTTCAAAACATCAACAGAAGGTGCATATTCATTCGATGTTGGCGGAGAGCCAAATGCTTATGCAACCTTCGATGTTCTGCGCGGATTATCTGCATATAACAATGTGCTCTTCTTTAAGGAGTTAATCGACACACCGATTGACGGAGATGACCCGACAGACGATCCTGAAAATCCGAAGGATGAAACAACCAATAAACCTGATTCTATAACTAAGCCTCAGATTAAACCGCTTGTTACTCAGAATAATGATACTGCAACAACTGAAACAAAGAAAAATACATCTAAAAAATCACCTTCTACCGGTGCAGGCACAGCAACAATTGCTATGTCAGTTGCAATGGCAGGTGCGGGCTTAGCAGTACTTGCTGCAAAGAAAAAAGAACAGTAAATAATAAAAAACACGTGTTGCCTTAATCGGTAGCACGTGTTTTACTGCTTTTTACATAATACTAATTTTCAACCATCACATAGCAACTATAGTAAGGTACTGCATCACTGTCATCAGGGGCTTTGCTTTTGGTATACACTTTTTTCTCATCTGTTGATTTATAAAATTCAAGACCTCCGTTGATACAGGTTATCTTTACATTCTCATTAGTATTAAGATTATGAACATCACAAACAAGAACACCATTTATATACTGCTCGCTGCCGTATTGGAACGATGTTCCCCAGTAATTTACATCCTCAGGAAGCTCATAACTTATATTCTCATAGGGAGGTGTTACATATTGATTTCCATTATAAAAAATACAGGGACCGTACAATGCTCCATTGTTTCCATCAACATTATACTCATTATTATCGGAGCAGCCAACAAACAAAAGCACAATTGTTAGAACAGCAAATAATATTATATATATTTTTTTCTCATTAATTGAAAACACCTACTTTGTCCAGTTATATATTGCGGAAAAATATTTGAACTTATATGAATTCGATGTATAGTTTGTGGGACAGTATGTTCCACCCATTTTAAAGGTTTCATAAAATTTAAACCACGGATTCCAGATTGAATAAATTCCATTTGAGGCATGATAGCCGCGCAAAACAACTGTATGCAAACCTACATCTGCTTTCATACAATACCAAACAGGTCTGTTAGCATCAATCTCTTTTATTGCTTGAGTTCCAAATAATGAAGTGGTTTCTTTAACTTTCAAAGAATATTTCTTTTTGGCAAAATCCTTTACCTGTTGATTAGAAACGGATTGTCCCGATGGATTTGAATAATAATAATTCATTATAGAACGAACCATGCAGCTTGTATCCGCCTTTATCGTTCTGATTATCGTGGATGCTGCATACGCCGCACACCAAGGTTCTGAAGTTTGATACTCCATTAAATTCAGAGTAATATAATTTGATATACTCTCGTGTATCGAAATACCCACTTCAATAGTATCAATTTTTTCATCAAACAAATTTACAACAACAAAATCATTCTTATCGTTATCTGTATATAACGAATATCCTGTAATTTGCTCTTCGTCAAAATTCATTTCCTCAGGATATTCAAATAATATCTCTTTGCCTGATGATGTTTCGGCAATTATCTCGTTACCGTCAACATATAAATTCAAAGGGTTTTCTTCGGTTGTTTTTGTTGAAAAATCTTGTAATTCATCACATAAAAACTCTGAACCAACACCTGTTAACCCTTCATCTGATTCAAACACCCTAAAAAGCATAGCGATTTTTCCATTATCAATTATAGGAAAATAAAATATATTTGAATCGTAATTTGAAAACGTAAAAGGATAACCAAGCGATACCTCATTAGAATCAAAAACTATATCACCGAAATATTGCTCAATATTGTCTTTTTGCATATTCAACATAATCAACAGGACATTCCTTTGAATAGATATATAATGTTGAATCAACATCCGAATTATTATCTGAAGCATGCACACTAATAGAGGAATTGGACAAATAGTAAAATTATTACTAATATGACAGATATTATTTTTCTTGTACTTTTCATAATTATAACCCTTTGTGTTTTAATTTATTGCTAAAGCGAACTAAATAAAAATCTAAACATCGGATTCACTTCCTTTATAAATTTTAAATTATTACAATTCTAAGTTACCATGGATATGGCAATATGTCAATAATACTTTTTTCAACAAATATATTTTTTAGTAAATATATACAAAATATTGAAGAATATTATTAATAACAAAAAAGCAGTTCTTTTGAACTGCTTTTAACATATTAACTAATCTCCATATCACTGATGCTTGTGGGTGAGGTGTCGATTACCTCAAGCTTTCTGCCCTGCATCCACAATGAAGGTGTTATACGAAGCTTATAACCATAGCCTGCGTCCATCTGCCAATGAGCCATCGGTGCTTCCGGCAGACCATAACAGGAAAGTATTGTCATAAGCACACCTGCGTGACCAACAATTGCAATATTATCAGTACCTGTTTTTATGCATCCGTCAATAACCTTTTCAAAGGCAAGGCAGACACGACTGACAAATTCAGCATTGCTTTCACCAAAGGGAGGTCGTGCGTTAATATCTCCTCTTAACCAGTTTTTAAACTCTTCATTATCATTTAAATCCTCAGCGGTACACTGCTCAAATTCGCCAAAATTATATTCAATAAAATCATCTATTATGATTGTATTGCTTTCAGGGAACATAATTTTTGCAGAATCCTTACAACGCTTGAGCGGTGATGAAAATACCGCCTGAGCACGCGGATAATGCTCGTGCGCCTTGATTGATTTCAGGCTTGCTATACTATCAGTAGTTAATGGCAAATCAGTATGCCCAATATACTGTGCGTTTAAGTTGCCTTTAGTTAATCCGTGACGGAATAAATACACTGTGTATGATTTCATATCAAAATGCTCCTTATTTAGCCAAATATTACAAATAATTAACAATGTTAAATTCACACTTTACAAATAGTAATATTGAAGATATAATACTATCTGTAATATGTGGAGGGTTTTATGGAAAATCAAATTGGTGAAAAAAAGAATGAGAAAAAGCAAAAGACTGACAAGCTGTCAAATTTTGCAGCGGTGTTAACCCAGCTTCGCAAAGAAAGAGGTATCAGTCAGAAAAAGGCTGCTTTTGATTTGGGAATCAGCCAGGCACTACTAAGCCACTATGAAAAGGGCATTAGAGAGTGCGGACTTGACTTTGTTATCAAATGCGGTGAATACTATAATGTTACAACTGATTATCTTTTAGGTGTAAGTGATAACCGCAACGGTGTTGATACGTCATACATTGACACACCTATTGATGAAAACGGCGAAATAAGTGTAGGTACACTTGCACAGGCATCAACCTTCCTGCTTGATATTATTTCATCTGCAAAGGATGCACAGGCTGTCAAATATATCTATGACTACTACGCACTCTGCGTTTATCGCGGTGCACTCACAATGGCAAAAGCAGGTATTCTTCCAAAGGAAATATTTAAAATTGATTTTAATCTCGGAAGAGAGCTTGCAAATGCTGCCATTGCCGTTGAGGATGCCAAATTCGGTCTTATTGAAGATAAATCAAGAAACGGCAATGATATGTGCGAAAGCAATGCATTTATCAATCTTATCAACAGAGCCGAGGAACAGATTCTCACAAGCTTTTATCTTGATTAATAAAGAGCAAACTGATTCTGCTCAGATTTAATAAATTCAACAATTATCGCTGTGGAAATATCTGCAGCGATTTTTTTAAATATAGGGTAATCAAGCTGTGAGCTTTCGTCACCGCCGTCGCTGATTGAGCGTATAACCGCAAATGGTATTCCGTTGGCAAGGCAGGTATGACCGATTGCTCCGCCCTCCATCTCGCCGCACACAGCATCAAACTCATTGCGAAGAAACGCCTTAAGTCCGCTGTCTGCAATAAATGTATCACCGCTGGCAATTGTTCCACGGTGTATTTTTTCACCGCAGCCGATTGCGGCACGAGACAGTTTTTCACTCAGCTCTCTGTCGGCAGCAATTTTAATAACATTAAGACCGTTAATAAAGCCTCTCGGCTCACCAAGTGCGGTAATATCTATATCATACTCACAGACATCTGTCGCAATAACAACATTTTTAATTACAACATCATCGGACAGCGAGCATCCGACACCAACATTTATTATCTTATCAACATCAAAGCTGTCAATCATTACCTGTGTGCAGATTGCCGCATTGACCTTGCCCGGTGAGCACTGAGCAACACAAACCATTACATTTTCAATAAGTCCGCAGACAAATTCCACACCTGCTTTCTTAGTTACAGTCTTTCCTGTAACTTTGTTTTTTATGGAATTAACCTCAACATCCATAGCACCGATTATACCAAGCATACAATTTACACCCTTTCATTTTAGTGTTGATAAAACTGCCCTACGCAATATATAGTGTTATTATAATATATAAAAAGAATAAATACAAGTTTATTCAAATTTTTGTTGACAATGTATTATATTTTAATATATAATACCTATCGTTAACGTGGAGTTTTATCTCTTCGACAAAATCTGCCTGTACTATACCCGTACAGAGAATATAAAAGATTAAGACAAGTTTAGTCTTTTGATAGGAGTGAAAAAAATGAAAAGAACTTTCCAGCCAAAGAAAAGACACGCTAAGAAAGAGCATGGCTTCAGAAAAAGAATGGCAACTAAGAATGGTAGAAAGGTACTTGCCCGCCGTCGTGCTAAGGGCAGAAAGAAGCTTTCTTACTAATTACCGATTGGGAGTGATTGGGTGAAAAGCAAAACCTTAAAACAAAACAAGGATTTCCGCAGGCTTTATTACAGAGGCAAAAACAAAGCCTCTTCCTGTATCGTTACCTATGTTATGAAAAACCGCAGCGGTGAAACCGTTTACGGAATTACCACAGGCAAGAAAATCGGAAATGCTGTTAAAAGAAACCGTGCAAGACGGCTTATAAGAACGGCCTTTTCGACGCTTGAGCACAGATTGAATAACAGCTACGATATTGTTTTTGTTGCAAGAACGAGAACAAGCCAGGTTAAAATGCAGGAGGTTAAGGCCCAGATGGAGGAACAGCTTAAGGCATTAGGTGCAATAGATTGAAAAAGATATTGATTTTTTTTATAAAAACCTATCAGTTGACAATCAGCCCGAGGTTTGCACACGGCTGTTGCAGATTTAATCCTACCTGCTCGCAGTATGCGATAGAGGCAATTGAAGTTCACGGAATTTTCAAAGGCTGTCTTTTAGCTGTGTGGAGGATTTTAAGGTGTAACCCTTTTTCAAAAGGGGGCTGGGACCCTGTTCCCCCTAAAATTAACAACGAGGATAGATAATGAATAGTAGTTTATTTTTACTGAAAATGGGTGACACTGTATCTGAAGGTTTCCCTGTATTCAAGATTCTCTATTGGTTGTTCGGTATTTGTATGAACTTCCTTATGGATTTGCTCAATAACAAATATTTTATTGCAATAATAATTTTTACCATTGTAACTCGACTGCTACTCTTGCCTATTAATGTAAGGCAGCAAAAAACAATGGCAAAAACCACACGATTACAGCCAAAAATTCAGAAAATTCAGAAGAAATATGCTTACAGCGGCAATGACCCCAGAGAGCGTCAGAAAATGCAGACGAAAATGAATGAAGAGATGCAGAATCTCTACAGCCGCGAGGGACACAACCCAATGCAGATGGGCTGCGGACCGATGCTTTTCCAGATGATATTCCTAATGGGTATTATCGGTATCATTTACTACCCGATTTCTTATGTACTGGGTGCTGCTCAGCTTATCGGTGATTCCCCCTTCACTGCCAACTCACAGGCGATTGTTGATACAATTCTGCCTATATTCCAGAGTATGACAGGGCATGAGGGCGAAAAAATCACCTATTTCCAGCTTAATATTCTTGAAAATTTTGATGCATATCGAGAAACTCTCCAGGCTCAGTTCCCACAGATATTTACCAATGAGCTTTGTGCCGATATTGAAACATATCGAAGCGGTATGACCCTGTTCGGTCTTGATATGACAGCTTTTCCACATTGGAAAACAGAGGATGGTGCTTTTAACAATATTGTTATTATTCCTATCCTCAGCTTTGTAACCTCCTTGGGTTCAAGCTTAATATCCACACTTATTCAAAAGAAAAATAATCCAGCGGCAGGTCAGCAGGCAACACAGATGATGCTTATGATGTTAATGATGCCATTTTTCTCATTATACATCGCATTCAAGGTTCCCGCTGCAGTAGGTTTCTACTGGATTATTTCAAACCTTGTTGCTATTCTGCAGCAACTCTTTATTTTCAAACAGTATCCGCCAAGAAAGACACAAGCAAGATTAATGGTTGAAAACACCATTGAGCGTCGTTCTCGAGAGGAAAATGTTAAGAAAATTAAATAATTATCGGAGGAATATATGATAAAGGAATTTATCGGTACCGGTAAAACTATCGAGGAAGCAACTCTTGCTGCTAAAGCAGGTCTTAATGCACCGATTACTGCTGATGTTAAGATTGAAATTGTTGCTATGCCAAAGAAAAAGGTTCTTGGTTTATTCGGCGGCAGCGATGCACAGGTTAAAGCAAGCTTTGAAGATAACAGAAAAGAAAGAAAGACTTCTAATTTCAAAGCTCCGAGAAAACCGAACGACAAGCGTGTTCCGTTATACAGCAAATCACCTGAGGAGCAGGAAAAGGACAGGCAGAAACCCAAAAAGGCAAAGCCTGTTCAGGAGCAGAAACCTAAAAAGGTACATCAGGAATACAAGCTCGATAGTTCTATCAATATAGATTTAGACTATGTAACAAGCTATCTTAAAACCATACTTGACGGCTTTAAGATTGACGATGCAAAAATTGAAGCTGCATTAAAAAATGATGTTGTTGAAATTGATATTCAGACTGAGAGTATCGGCATCATCATTGGTCACCGCGGTGAAACACTTGATGCAATTCAGTATTTAATCAGCCTGGCTATCAAGCGTACTACCGACACTTATGTAAGAGTAATCGTAAATGTCGGCAACTACCGCGACAAGAGAGAGAAAACTCTCAGAGCATTGGCAGAAAAAAATGCTAATTATGTTTTAAAAACAGGCAGAAGATATGGATTTGAACCAATGAATCCATATGAAAGAAGAATCATTCACACCACAGTTCAGGAAATCGAGGGTGTTACATCACGTTCAGTCGGCTCAGGTGTGGACAGACGAGTTCTTATTGAACCGGTTGGCGGCGTGAAAGATAACGGCGGTCACAGAAGAAATAACAGAGCAGCTAAAGCTCCTGTTG
>DBFOUY010000212.1:0-8106 GCA_048365975.1 Eubacterium sp. | reverse complement strand
CAAGCCAGTACCTCATCATTCATAAGTGCATCATATCTTTCAATATGTGCAAGTATAGGCTTGATTGAAAATTCATAATTAAGATTTAAAAGTCTTTCATATGTTTTGTGCGAAAAGTCACAGGAAAATGAATGCTCAATAAGAGCATAACCTGAATTGCCGATGCATAGCTCCTTCAGACTTTCATTATTAAAAAGATAATCAGTAATATAAACTTCTGCCGCTGGTATAAGCTTCGGGTCATCTGCATCGAGAGCGTTTTTCAGAAGTTCAAATGCAGCATTTCTTTTTTTAATAAAATTTCCGTATGAGATTGAGTCTGAATAATAGTGCGGTGTAAGAATTATTGCCTTTGCACCCTGAGCTTTAAGCCTTCTTATCATTCTTATGCTGGTTTCAATGTCGGGCGATCCGTCATCTATACCGGGCAGAATATGACAATGTGTTTCAACAAGATTATTTATAGTCATTTAATTACCTCAGTTTCTCGGATCGCTTTTATTGCTGCCGAATGTTCCGAAGCTTTGCTTGCTGTTATAATTTCCATAGGAGCCATAACCGTAACCATATCCATAGCCATAGCCGTAGTTGCTGTATCCATAACCCTTGTATGAATACTTTCGTCCTGCTTTTGATTCAACAAAATTAACAACAAAGCCAAGGAGCTTTGCATCAATAAATTCAAGTGATGACAATGCCTTCTGTAAGTCAGGATGAGTGGTCTGATTCTGGCGGACTACAAGAACAATGCCGTCAGCTTCTCTGATAAGAGGAAGGGCATCTGACACAACATTAATAGGCGGAGTATCAATTATAATGTAATCATATTTAGTGCTTATTTCATTAAGAAAATCACTCATTAATTCAGAACCGAGAAGCTCAGCAGGATTCGGCGGGATTGAACCGGAACAAAGTATTGACAAATTTTCATATTCAGTAGGATGAATAACACTGAATAAATCTGCCTTTTTCTTTAAAGAAATGCTGTCGCCGAGATAGTTTGTAAGACCGGGAGAGTTCGCAACTGAAAAATAGTGGTGAACCTTCGGCTTTCTCAGGTCAGCATCAATTAACAGAACACTGTGATCTGCCTGTGCAATACTGATGGCAATGTTCACTGTAGTTGTGGTTTTGCCTTCGCTTGGATTTGATGAGCTTACAACAATGGTTTTACAGCCTTTTTTCATAACAGAAAACATAATATTTGCACGTATTGCTTTGTATGATTCCTCAATTCTGAATTTTAATGCAGGCTGTATAGGTGCATTTGCCAGTGTATATCGTGATTGATTCAGAGAGTCGCTGCTTTTTTTGTTTCTTTTTTTGTTAAACATATTTACATCTCCTCTCTTGCTTTATCATTTTGTTTGATATTTGCTTTTATCTCAAACTCAGGAATGGTTCCTAATACAGGAATATTGTATATTTGAGTTAATTCGTTACTGCTCTTGATGCGGATATCAAGCAGGTCACGAAGAACAATATATATCACGGCAAGAAGTGCACCTGCTAAAATACCGAATGCCACCTTTTTCGGATATCCGAGGCTTTCGGAACTTGTTGATTTTAATGCAGCATCCTCAACCGAAGCACATACTATGCCGTTGTTTGTGTTAGCCATTTTTTCTGGAATGCTTGTTTCAAGCTGGTGTGCAATCTGATATGACAAATCTGCGTTAGTAGTGGTTACAACTATTTTGAACATAGCTGTATTTTCAATCGGAGTAATTTTGATTGCATTTTTTATCGTGCGCGCAGAATATGAGGTGTTATAATTTGAATTTATTTGATCGGCAACGCTTTGATTAAATTCGTTTGTTTTAAATAACTCAACATATGTGCTGAGCATTTTGATTGCATAGTTCATTTTGCTGGTGTTGCTGACTGTCTGAGCAGCAGTTGTTGAATCTGATAATTCCTGTTGTGAATCCTTTGAGTATGCTAAAAATTCTACACTTGAAGAGTAAGTGAGTGTTGTGAAATTTGCAGTGTAAAAGGCCGCTGCTATAGCACCGATTAAAGCAAAAAGAAATATCAGCTTCCATTTTTTCAGAATTATCGCAATTATTTTTTGAATGTTTTCATCTATTTTCATTTATTACTCCTCCGTTCTTAAAATATAATTTATTTGATTTTTCTATATATTACATTATTAATTTTAATTTGTCAATATAGCATATTCATATTGACAAATCACATTAAAAGGTAGATAATAGCTCTGTATATTTTAGCAGTAAAGGACATTTTAACAATGAACAGAAACACAATAAAAATGCCCCTTTGGGGACCCTATTCCAAAAAGTATATGGGACTTTCAAAAATCATCAAGGATATGGAGGCTGTGGGTGCAAGGTTTGACTTTTCCGTTCATCCTACCTTGTGGAACAGTTCGACTCCCGTGCCTAATGTTACTGTGCCGTCGAATTATCATCTCTGGCACTGTAAAAGTGACTATACTTTTTACTCATACAGGTATGAGCTTATGTGGAAGGATCAGGTCTATGCAGATATATCCTTTTCAAAAATCAAAAATAATTCATATTTAATGAGATGTGAGTTTTTCAATAATACTCCGCTTTCACAAAACTGTATACTGAATCTTTTTTCATCACTTGAATTTCCGTATCCGACATATTGTACAGTCAATGCACCTGAAAACGCGGTAATCAAAAGTGCAAATGATTATGAAGAATATGTCTATAATACTCCGCGACCGTGGGATGAGGAAAATCCTGACGGTATGTTTAAGGGTATGTTCGTTGACAAGGATTTTTATCTTGGCAAGGGACTTGGTGACAGGTGCGAAAATTATCACGTTCATTTTCTTAATCTTCAGCCTTTCGGTTGCGAAAAGGGTGACAGAGTATCATACAAGCTTGAAAAGGGTAATGTTGATAAACCTGTTATAGCAATCAGATATAAAACTGTTACTGACGGTGATGCTGAATTTATGATGAGCGGCGAAAGGGTTGTTTTCAAAAACAGCAACGACCTTGCTTTTGCATATTTGCCGTATAAGAGTGAATTTGTTCTGGAAAGTCTTGGTACAGCAGGAATTGAGCTTGATTTTCTGGCTGTTATTGATGAAACAGATAAGGATACTCTTACAACAGAATATGTCAGCTTTCCGTATATACCGAATATTGAAACCGAAAAATGCGGAAATGGTCACTTGACTAAACTGAGCTATAATGGTGTATCAGCTCCTTTCTATGTTCTTACACATAATGAGAATACAAGAGAACGTGTGCTTGAATCAGGCTCACTTGAGGATGCACTTATCAATCGTCTTTCAAATGGTGACCATACATATGACGATCTGGCAGAAACCTTTTCAAAATCCTTTGAGAGAAAGCATAGTGACGAAGGCTTTTTCCAGAATACGCTTATTAAATCAATATTCATTGAGCCGAACAGCTCTCATATTGAATATGCAGTTCTGTCAAATGAAAGACCTGAGCCGTTGACTGATGCTGAATATGAAAAAATTTATAACAATGCTAAAGCAAATATAAGTGCAGACGGATATAACAAAGCAGGTGAAAAGTACACACTTTCAACTGAAATCCTGCGTTCTACACTGCTGACTAATGTTGTTTACCCTGTTTACCGCCATGGCGAGAATGTTATTCACCATGCACCCGGTAAGCGTTGGGACAGTTTCTATACCTGGGACAGCGGTTTTATCGGTATGGGATTACTGGAATTTTCAAATGATTTGTGTCAGTATGCTCTTGATATGTATCTTTGTGATGATAGCAATAAGGACTTTGCATTTCTTCTCCACGGTTCACTTGTACCTACTCAGTTTGTTGAGTATTTTGAGCTTTTAAAGAGAACTGAAGATAAAAAAGAGCTTGAGTTTCTTTATGATAAAATTAAAATCTATTATGAATTTCTCCGTGGAAGAAATCATGCATCTACCGTTGCCAAATTCAATAACGGTCTTTTAACTACATATGATTACTGGTATTCACACTGTGGTATGGATGACTATCCTGCTCAGGTTGAAATGATGAACAGAAAGTCGCAGAAATACACCTGTCCTTGCTTGTCAACAGCACAGATTATCCGTGCAGGCAAGATTATGAAAATGGTTGCAGTATCTCTCGGCAGAGAGGATGATATTAAAGTCTATGATGCCGATATTGAGTATTCATCAAAGGCTCTCAATGAGCTTGCATGGGATGAGGAAAGCGGTTATTTCGGCTATACCGAATATGACGAAAACGGTAATGTAACAGGTATTATGCGTACCGAGGATGGCGAGAATTTCAACAAGGGTATGGATGGTGTATATCCGATAGTTGCAGGTGCAGTCAGCGGTGAAAGAAAAGAAAGATTGCTTGCACATATTAAAAATCCTAAGGAAATGTGGTCACGTGCAGGCGTTTCGGCTGTTGATATGTCAGCTTCATATTATTTTGATGACGGTTACTGGAATGGCAATGTATGGATGAGTCACCAGTGGTATATCTGGAAAACTATGCTTGATAATGGTGAAACTGATTTTGCATTTGATATTGCAAATACTGCCCTTGATATGTGGAAGGCTGAAACGGATTTTACATATAACACCTATGAATGCTTCGGAATTGCCACAAAGAGAGGTGGCTGGTTCCATAATTTCGGCGGTCTTTCTGCTCCTATATGTATATGGGCTAATGCATATTATAAGCCGCAGACAGTTACAACAGGCTTTGATTTGTGGACTGATTATCAGAAAACAACTGAAAACAGTGCCGAAATTTCCTTTAAATATTTTGGTGAAAACGATAAGTACAGCTTTATAGTTACATTAAGTGATGAATTTAATTATAAGGCTTATCTCGATGGTAAGGAAATTGAATTTACCGAAAGGAATAAAGGCTCACTTGAAATAACCTTAAGTGGTGACATTAAATCAGGTGTGCTTGAAATAAGAGGGGTATAAATATGTCAAAAAGAATTTATGGCAGTAATAATGAACCGCTGAAAATTCAGTTTATAACCGATACTCATTATTACTCAAGAAAAAATGGTACAGAGGGCAAGGCTTATGAAAAGGACGAATCAAAGTCCCAGATGGTTGTTAAGGACAGCGACCTTGTGCTCAAAAGAGCTTTCGATATGCTGTGTGAGGATACATCGACAGATATAGTTGTTCTGTCAGGTGACACAACACGCAACGGCGAGCTTACATCTCATGAAGAATTTATTGAAATGCTACGTGATCTGAAAAAAAGGGGAAAGCGTGTTTATGTAATCACTGCTACCCACGATTTTCGTGACAGGGGTGTTTCAAAGGGCTTTGTAGGTGATGAGCAGATTGAAGTTCCTGCTGTTGAAAACAGACACGATTTGTGGGATATGTACTATGAATTCGGTCCGAATGAGGCTATTGCGACTCATCCTCATTCTCTCAGCTACGTTGTTCAGCTTGCACCGGGCTACCGCTTGTTTGCTTTGAATGACGATACAAACTATAAGCCTGAGGGTGAACGTGGATCAGGCTACAGCGATGACTGTATGAAATGGATTATGGAACAGCTTGAGGATGCAAAGGCAAATGACCAGTTTGTTATTGCTATGACCCATCATCCGATGATTTCACCATCACCGTTTTACTCAATTATCGGCAAGGGTGATATGCAGAGAAATCACGAAACCACAAGAGAGATTTTTGCAGATGCAGGTCTGCAGGTTATGCTTACAGGTCATACTCACGTTCATAATATTGGCTATATCACAACAGAAAAGGGCAACCGTTTTTATGATATTGCCTGCGGCGCACTTATCGGCTGTCCGCCTGTAATGAGAAATGTTATCATTGACCCTAAAAATGCAAAGGTTGATGTTGATACTGTATTTGTTGATAATGTTGAGGGACTTGATACTGAGGGCAAATCCTTCCCTGAATATATGAAGGGCTTCTTCTTCGGTATGATCGCCAAGGTAATCTGGGCAATGGGCAACGATATTGATGTGCTTGCTGATATGACCCCTGCATTTTCAATCCCGGGTGAGAAGGTTAAAAAGCTCGGCTGGCTCATTAAACTTGTGGGAAAATTCCTTAATAAGCTTACATTCAAAAAAATATGGAAGCTCTGTAAAAAGGAATGCGGTCTGAAAAAATCAGATATTGAGGATATTAAGGACAACAGAGTTGTTGATTTCATTCTTGAGCTTGTTCAGAATTTGTACTGCGGTGATTCACCTTACACTCCTGATACAAGGGAATATAAGCTCACCTGCGGTCTGCTTAATGTAATTGACAGCTTCCTCGATACTATTCATCTCAGCATAGGCAAGTTCTTAAAGGGAGCAACCTCTGTGCGCGGACTTGTTGAGCCTCTGCTCTGGAAAGACAGTGAGTTTAAGGACAGTGATGCCGTGCTTCCGCTCTATCCGCTTTATGATGACGAAAATCCTGCACCGAAGGCAGATAAAAAGGCTGAGCGTAAGGATACTGTCAGAAAGAGCAAAAAAGGTCCGCTTGTTCTGTTGCTTCTTATTCTTCTTGTGATTTTAATTCTTGCTGTTGTGATAGGTCTGGCGGCACTGATAGTATGGGCGATTATCGCAATCATTGGACTTTTTTAAATCACTATTGCATTAAATAAATTATGATGATATAATAATTTTGAAAATTTTATTTGAGAGGTAAAAATTATGGCAAAAAATTTAAAAGACATTGACAATATGGCTGAGGAGAAAGGCTCATGGCTTGTTACTGCATGGCAGTTTGTTAAGTTTATTGTTGTTTCACTTCTTGCTTGTATTGTTCAGTTCGCACTCGTAAATCTTATTCCGCTAATCCCTCAGGTTAAGGAGCTTTATTCAACCGCATTCAATTGGTTTGTGTTTGATTATCCTGTTGAGGACGGCGGTCTTGGTTATTTCATCGCTTTCAACGTAGCTAATGTTGCTGCTCAGATTGTTGCTTTCTTTGTAAATAAGGAAAAGACCTTCAATTCAGGTGCAAATACAGCAGTTGTTCTTCCTATCTACATAATCTTTACAATTGCTCTTATCTGCTTCTCTGCATGGCTTTCACCAACTCTCTACGGCTTGTTCATTAATAAGTGGGGATGGGCAGAGGCACTTGCACTTAACATTGCAACAGCCGTTTGCTCAGCACTTCAGTTCTTCCTCTATTTCCCTGTTGACAAACTCCTCTTCAGAGAAAAGAAGGATGAAAAGGCAGAAAAAAAGGCTTAATAAAGAAAATAAAAAAAGGGCTGTTTCACAAAATTGTGAAACAGCCCTTTTTTTATTGATTAATTAAAGCTGATATGTTATTATGTTAAATGTAAAATTATGTGCAGAGGTAAAAATGTGGAACTGTTAAAGAATGATGAAATAGAACTTAATATCGATGCTTTGACCTCTGAGGGCAGCGGTGTCGGCAGATACAACGGCTTGGCGGTTTTCGTTAATGATACTGTCCCGGGTGACAAAATAATTGCACATATTATTAAACGCTCAAAAAGCTATGCAGTTGGCATTGTTGCTAAAATTATTGAGCCAAGCCCTTCGAGGATTGAAAGTGACTGTCCTCATTCAAAAAAATGCGGCGGCTGTTCATTCAGAAATATGACTTATGACGAAGAGCTTAAATATAAACTGTCAAGGGTTAATGATTCTCTTGAACGTATCGGTCACCTTGATATCAGGGCTGAGGAAATTATAGGCGCTGATTCAGTTGATAATTACAGAAATAAGGCGCAATATCCTGTATCAATATGTGATGGTGAGCTTTTTGCAGGTTTTTACGCATATAAAAGCCACAGAATAATCCCTTGCTCCGATTGCAGACTTCAGTCTGAAGAATTTGAAAAAGGTATCAAAGCCTTTGAAAAATGGGTTGAGAAAGCTAATGTTACATCCTATGATGAAAAAACAGGCAGGGGACTTTTAAGGCATATTTATTTCCGCAAGGGCTTTGCAACAGGTGAGCTTATGGCTTGTGCTGTTATTAATAGTGAAACTATTCCTGAGGCTGATTTGCTTGTTGAGCTTCTGAGAGAGCACCTGCCTGAGCTGAAATCAGTTGTTATCAATATAAATAAAAGCAAAACTAATGTTATTCTCGGAAAAACATCAAAAACTATATGGGGTAACTGA
>DBFOUY010000211.1:0-4176 GCA_048365975.1 Eubacterium sp. | reverse complement strand
TGATGGATGGCAGCACCTAAAGAGGTTGAGGATTCTGTCTGCCGTCTTGCACAGATGGCTCGTGCTGTCGGTATGCATCTTGTTATTGCGACACAAAGACCGTCTGTTGATGTTATTACAGGTTTAATTAAGGCTAACATATCATCACGAATTGCATTGACTGTTTCATCACAGATTGACTCAAGAACAATCCTTGATGCATCAGGTGCTGAAAAGCTTCTTGGTCATGGTGATATGCTTTATTCACCAATTGGTGCTTCAAAGCCTGTTCGTGTTCAGGGATGTTTTATTTCTGACGAAGAGGTTGAGGAGCTTTGCAATTTTGTTAAAAATCAGGGCGAAAGCCAGTATGATGAAAGCATTGCCAAGGAAATTGAAGCAAAGGCAGTGCAGGATAAAAAATCGTCACCATTTGAGGATGACGGTGATGGAGAACAGCTTGACGTTCTGTTTGAAAAGGCTGTTGATGTCGTTCTTGAAACAGGCACAGCGTCTACATCTTTCCTTCAGCGTAAGCTTTCTGTCGGATATGCACGTGGTGCAAAGATTATTGACCAGCTTGAAGATAAGGGTATTATCGGTCCGTCAAACGGCGCAAAGGGAAGAGAGATTCTGATTAACCGCCAGCAGTGGCTTGAAATGCAGGCTTATGCATCAAACAGCGAATTTACTGCTGACAATACGGAACAGATGTCATTTGAGCTTGTCGGTGAAGATGAGGTTGTAACAGATAATATGACAGACAGTCAATATAATTTCAGTTTGAATGAAGAGGAAGATTAATGAAAGGCTTTCTACCTATAAATAAACAGGATATGCTTGAAAGAGGCTGGGACAGCGTCGATTTTGTTTATATAACTGGCGACAGCTATGTTGATCATCCTTCTTTCGGTGCAGCAATTATTACAAGAGTGCTTGAAAGTAAGGGCTATAGGGTTGCCGTTTTAAGCCAGCCGAACTGGAAAGATAAGAAAGATTTTATGCAGTTCGGAAAGCCTCGTTTAGGCTTTTTTATTACAAGCGGTAATATCGACTCAATGGTTGCTCATTATACGGCGGCTAAGCGTATCAGGCACGATGATGCCTATACAGCAGGCGGCGTGTCAGGCAAAAGACCTGACAGGGCAGTTATTGTTTATTCAAAAATGGTTAAAAGCATTTATCCTGACAGCCCTGTCATAATAGGCGGACTTGAGGCATCACTCAGACGCTTTGCACATTATGACTACTGGGATGATAAAATCAGACCAAGCATACTTATTGACTCAGGCGCAGACCTTCTTTCATTCGGTATGGGCGAAAATCAAACAATAGAAATTGCCGAGAGATTAAATAAGGGTGAAGGTATAACGCAAATGCGTGACATTCTCGGTACATGTTATGCATGCCCTACAATTGAAACTACATATGATGGTGTTGAATGTCCCTCTTTTGAAAATGTCTGCAATAGTAAAAAAGAATATGCAAAATCCTGCCGTATACAGCAGGACGAGCAGGATCATATCAGAGGCAGAATTATAAAACAAAAGCATGGTAAAACAATGGTTGTTCAGAATAAGCCAATGCCTCCTCTTACACAAAAGGAGCTTGACTGGGTTTATTCACTGCCGTATATGCGAGCCTATCATCCAAGCTATGAAAAGCTTGGCGGTGTTCCCGGTATACGTGAGGTTGAATTTTCAATTACACATAACCGTGGTTGTTTCGGTGCATGTAATTTCTGTTCTATAGCCTTTCATCAGGGAAGATATGTTACAACACGTTCTAAAAAAAGCATTATGACTGAGGCTGAAAAGCTTACTCATATGCCGAATTTTAAAGGCTATATTCACGATATAGGCGGACCTACCGCTAATTTCAGACGTCCCTCCTGTGATATGCAGAAAGAAAAGGGATTGTGCAAGGGCAAAAAATGTCTTGCTCCGAAGCCGTGTCCGAATCTCACTGTTGACCATAGTGAATATCTGGATATTCTCCGTGATGTAAGACAGCTTAATGGTGTAAAAAAGGTATTCATAAGAAGTGGTATCAGATATGATTATATGCTTGAGGATAAGGACGACACATTTTTTAAAGAGCTTGTTGAGCACCATGTTTCAGGTCAGCTAAAGGTAGCACCTGAGCATTGCTCAGCCGCTGTTCTTGATAAAATGGGCAAGCCTCATATTGAAGCATATATAGATTTTTCACGCAGATATTTCAGTTATACCGATGAGGTTAATAAAGAACAGTATCTTGTTCCTTATTTGATGTCATCTCATCCGGGATCAACATTAGATGATGCTGTTGAGCTTGCACTGTTTTTGAAGAAAAACCATATCAGACCCGAGCAGGTTCAGGATTTTTATCCCACACCAGGTACAATCTCAACCTGTATGTTTTATACAGGGCTTGACCCTTATACAATGGAAGATGTTTATGTTGCAAGAAATGAGCATGATAAAGCACTTCAGAGAGCGCTCCTTCAGTATTTTAATCCTAAAAATCACCATTTGGTTGAGGAGGCTCTGCACAGGGCAAGACGATTTGATTTGATAGGTTATGACAGCAAATGCCTGATTAAACCAGGCAGACAGTCACAGCAAAGACATGATTTTGCTAAACAACGAAATAATAAAAGCAATAACAGAATTAAAGGTAAAAAAAGAAAATGACCGGCAGAAAACAAAGTTTAATAGTTATAGGAATATCATTGATACTGATAGGTGTTATACTCGTTTATTTCTCTCTTTCACAGCCAAAGGTGTATGTTGATGTCGATTCAACTATGCTGGCTGAAAACTCAGTTAGTACGGATGTATCAAAGACGGTTACGGGATATGCTGACAGCAGCGAACCTATAATGCACTATCCTCTTAATCTTAATACCTGTACTGCTGAGGAGCTTATGACAATTGACGGAATCGGCGAAGCAAAGGCTTCGGCAATTATTGAATACCGTGAATATATCGGTGGCTACAGCAGTGTTGATGAAATTAAAAATATCAAGGGAATAGGCGATGCGTTTTTTGAAAAGCTGTCACCTTACGTTTGTGTATGAGCGTTATAAAGGCAGTATTGAAACAGCTTTCAGATATTTTATTCTGTAGCCGTTGCCGTATCTGCGGTGACATAGTTGAAATAGGAAGCAATTTTTGTGACGAATGTGAGAGTGTCAGGAAGATTGAGCATCCTAAATGTATGCTTTGCGGCTGCTCAAAGGCAGACTGCATCTGCAAAAACAAAAAGAATGAGTATAAAAGAATTACTGCTGTTTATTATTATAAGGACAGCATAGCTCGAGCAGTTTCAAATTTAAAAAACAATGATATGCCTTTTTTATCAGTGAATATGGCTGAGGAAATTTATTTAACGGTTCAGCAGGAGTATAATGATATATGCTTTGATTATATAACTTATGTTCCGTTGAGAAAGCTTCGTCAGTTGAAACGCGGCTTTAATCAGTCACAACTCATTGCTGATAAGCTTTCAGAGCTTATGGGTGTTGAAACCGTAAAAATTCTTACAAAAACAAGATATACGGGAGTTCAGCATCATAAATCTGCACGTGAAAGACGTGCGGATGTTTTTGGTGCGTATGATGTTTCTGATGAATATAAATATAAGCTTGAAGACAGGAACATACTGCTGATTGATGATGTAAAGACGACAGGCTCAACACTCAACGAATGTGCGAAAATGCTAAAAATATATGGCTGCAAAAGTGTCTATGCTGCAACATTCGCATTAACAAAAAAGAAAAATAAATAAAAATATTTATATCTGTTTATTTTTATAACTGAATAAAAAACTCTTGATTTTCAAACTTTCTTATGATATTATATTGAAACAGTTGCAGGTATGGTGGAATTGGCAGACACGCTAGATTTAGGATCTAGTGGGAAACCGTGCAGGTTCAAGTCCTGTTACCTGCACCAACAAAACAAGGGTTTCAAAAAATATTGAAACCCTTGTTACTTTTATAAACCCTTTATTTAAGCCAAATTTTAAAGCCATTGATTGTTTCAACGGCTTTTTGTTATTTTTAAAATGCTTTTCTATTGCAGTCATCATTGCAGTCATTGCAGTCAGAAAGTAGCTTCGCATTAAAGCTGTCAATAATGCTGTACTGCCTGTCCTTAAACTGTCCGATAACATCACAATATGTATTAAGCGTTATTGTTATATCAGAGTGAC
>DBFOUY010000210.1:0-2904 GCA_048365975.1 Eubacterium sp. | reverse complement strand
ACCTTCGGGGAATAGCTGAGCTTTACCTGTTTCATATACGGATATTTCATCACCATGAATTTCAAATTTAAGACCATATATATCTGAAATTGTACAAATAGCAGAATAGTCTGAAATATTGGCTTTATCTGATAAAATACTATTATCGTCAGCCTTAAACTCGAAATTAAAGCTTGTATTTGTTACATTGCTTATAATAAGTCTGTTGGCATCAATGGTATTATCTGTTGCCAGCATATATACCTTATTTGCCCAATATATAGATGAAGAATCATTAGTTACAGAAGCAGGTGTTGTTAATGTTGCAGTATATGTTTTTGCATCATAATTTACTTCTGCGCCAACAGCCTCTCCGATTGCTCTGATTGGAAGATATGTAGTATCATTATACAATAATGTTTCATTATTAATGTTCTGACCATTTACTACAAGTTTAATTTTACCGAAGATTGCCTCAATAGTATGAGTACCTGATGCAAATGTTAATACAGGTACCAATACAATAGATGCAATTAATCCCCCTGATATAAAGCTCATAATAGAAAATCTTTTCATATATATTCCCCCTCTTTATATAAATAAAAGGGACAGAAATATCTGCCCCTTAATGTTAATTCAACTTATTAGTCAAGATTAAAATACTTAGCAGCATTGTTGTAGCAGATATCCTCTACAATCTTACCTGCAAATTCAATATCATCAGCATATTCGCCGTTTTCAATCCATTCACCAAGAATATTACAAAGAATTCTTCTGAAATATTCATGTCTTGGATAAGATAAGAAACTTCTTGAGTCAGTAAGCATACCTACAAACTTACCGAGAACACCAAGGTTACCAAGAGCTTTAATCTGTGCTTCCATACCATCCTTATTGTCATTGAACCACCAAGCAGTACCAAACTGAATCTTAGATGCAGCCTCAGTACCCTGGAAACAACCAAGAATAGTACCGAATACCTGATTATCAGCAGGATTACCTGCGAATAATAATGTCTTAGGTAAATTGTTGTTATAATCTAAAGCATCAAGAAGATTAGTTAAGCCTTCAACTGTTGACCAGTCAGAAATACAGTCAAAACCTGTGTCAGGTCCCATCTTTTCGAACATTCTTGTGTTGTTATCTCTCTTAATGTTCATATGGATTTCCATTGCCCAATTTCTCTTATGATACTCAGCACCTAAGAATAACATAAGAGCTGTTCTGTATTTCTCACCTTCGTCTTTAGTTGTCTTTTCTCCTGCAAGAGCCTTAGCAATGATTGCATCAATCTCAGCCTCATCAGCAGGGTTGAAAGGAACATAAGTGAAAGCATGGTCAGATGCTCTACAGCCTAACTCTTCAAATAAGTCCATTCTATCTAAAAGAACAGCCTTTAAGTCAGCAAATGTCTTAATTTCCTTACCGCCAACTTCACCAAGAGTCTTAATATATTCTGCAAAGGTAGGAGCATCAATATTAAGAGCCTTATCAGGTCTCCAAGCAGGATATACCTTAAATCTTGTTTCTTCAGCAGCAATTTTCTTGTGCCATTCTAATGAATCAGCAGGATCATCAGTAGTGTTAATAGCCTTAACGTTAGATTTAACAATAAGCTCTCTTACTCTGAAATCAGGCTTAGCAAGCATTTCGTTAATCTTATCGTGAATTTCTACTGCATTATCCTTTGTTAATGGCTCATAAATATTGAAGTATCTCTGTAACTCAAGGTGAGTCCAGTGATATAAAGGATTACCAATAGCATACTGAATTGTTTCAGCCCACTTAACAAACTTATTGAGTTTATCAGCATTCTTGCCTGTAATTTCCTCTTCAGGTACACCTAATGATCTCATAGCTCTCCACTTATAGTGGTCACCGCCAAGCCAAACATCTGAAATATCCTCAAAGTTCTTGTTTTCGTAAATTTCCTGTGGATTAAGGTGACAATGGAAGTCATATATTGGCTGTGCCTTTGCATAGTCATGGAATAACTTCTGTGCAGTTTTAGTCTTTAATAAAAAGTTTTCATCAATAAAGCCCATTTTTATTTCCTCCATAAATGTATTTAATTATAAACAGGGGAGGGTAAATGCTCCTCTGTAATTTATAATGTTACGCCATTCTTGAAAATAGCAATTTCTCTGTAACCGTTGATTTCATTCTTAGTTTTAATTCTATCTGATGCAACGTCAAGAATATATTTAAAGAATTCTTCAGCATATTCATCCATTTGTTTGTCTTCAACAAGTCTGCCGGCATTCCAGTCAATCCAGTTGGATTTTTTATTAGCCAAAGCGGAATTAGTTGCAATTTTAACAGTAGGTACAGGAGAACCAACAGGAGTACCACGTCCTGTTGAGAAGAGAATAATGTGACAGCCTGATGCCATCATACCGCTTATAGCAACTATATCATTACCAGGTCCCTGTAAAAGACTAAGACCGTCAGCAGTAACCTTTTCACCATATTTAAGAACACCCATTACGTTAGATGTACCACCCTTTTGAGTACAGCCTAAGGACTTGTCCTCAAGGGTTGTGATACCACCTTTTTTGTTACCGGGAGATGGATTTTCACCTACAGGTTCGCCATGGCTTAAGAAATATTCCTTAAAGTTATTTATAAGGTCAACTGTCTGTTCAAAAAGCTCAGGTGTCTTACATCTGTCCATAAGCATTGTTTCAGCACCAAACATTTCAGGCACCTCAGAAAGAACAGTTTTACCTCCGTTAGCAACCATAATATCGGAGATTCTACCAATAAGAGGGTAGCTGTAATACCTGATAAACCGTCAGAACCGCCGCACTTAAGACCAATAACAAGCTTAGATACAGGACATTCCTCCTGCTTAAACTGTTCAGCATAATTAACGAGGTCGCCTATAATTGTCATTGCATCTTCAATTTCATCGTCTGACTCCTG
>DBFOUY010000209.1:0-6362 GCA_048365975.1 Eubacterium sp. | reverse complement strand
CCAAGTGTTGCCTATTTTGCCGTCTGCTCTTAAAAGCACCTTCATTTTGCAGGCATTTTCCATTTCTTCTGTTACAATGGCAAGCGCCTTTTCAGCCTCATTTTCAGGGGCTTCAACAATCAGCTCATCGTGCACCTGAAGAATCAAATGAGCTTTCATACCCTCAGCCTTTAATCGTCTGTCAACCTTAACCATTGCGATTTTGATAATATCGGCTGCAGTGCCCTGAATGGGCATATTACGTGCAACACGCTCACCAAAGGCACGCATCATATGATTTGATGAGGAAAGCTCAGGCAGATAGCGTTTTCTGTGGAAAAGTGTTTCGCTGTAGCCCTTATCTTTAGCAAGGTCAATCATATGCTTCATATAAGCGTCAACACCGCTGTATGTGGCAAGATAATTGTCAATATACTGCTTTGCCTCTTTATTTGTAACACCTATATCCTTGGCGAGTGAAAACGCACCGATTCCGTAAACGATACCGAAATTAACAGCCTTTGCTCTGCTTCGCATCTGGTTTGTAACCATTTCAAGAGGCATATTGAACACCTGCGATGCGGTTATTGTGTGAATATCGTCACCGTTATTGAAAGCATTTATCATTATTTCATCATTCGCAAGGTCGCTGAGCACTCTGAGCTCAATCTGACTGTAGTCAACGTCAATAAGCTTTTTACCCTCACCTGCAACAAAAAACTTTCTCATTTCTCTGCCAAGCTCGGTGCGTATGGGAATATTCTGCAAATTCGGCTCAAGTGACGAAATTCTGCCTGTTCTTGTTTCAACCTGATTAAAGCGTGTATGAATTCTTCCGTCATCCTCAATCACCTTGAGAAGTCCGTCACAATAGGTTGATTTAAGCTTTGAAAGAGAGCGGTATTCAAGTATCTGAGAAATTGCAGGGTGCATATCAACAAGACCCTCTAGCACGTCAGCATTAGTTGAGTAACCTGTTTTGGTTTTCTTTTTACAGGGCAGACCCAAATCCTCAAACAAAGCAACCCCAAGCTGTTTTGGTGAATTGATATTAAACTCATGACCTACGCTTTCATAGATTGCTTTTGTAAGGCTGTCTATCTTTTCACCGAGCATTTTACCAAAGGCTTCAATACCCTCACGGTCAACCTCAAAGCCTGCAAATTCCATTTTTGCAAGCACTGCTGAAAGGGGCAGTTCAATATCTGCAAGCAGCTCGTTTTCATCTGCTTCATCTATAAGGCGGTTCATTTTTTCAAACAGCGGTTTAACTGTTCCTGCAAGAGAAACAGTCATATCCTTTTCGCCGAGTGTATTCAGAAATTCAGGGATTTTAACACCATATTCAATACAGAGATGCTCTAAATCATAGTTGCTGTCACTGGGTCTTAACAGATATGCAGAAAGCATTAAATCACCCTTAACACCCTTTAACTCAACACCATATTTGCAGGCAAGGCGATGAAGTTCCTTTGTGTTATAGCTGTATTTCAGAGTATTTTCATCCTCAAAGAAATTTCTGACAAAATAGGAGTATTCAGGAGTTTCGCTTGGCATAACGATGATTTCATCATCAAATGAAAAATACAAATCACTGATTGCGCCATCAATGATTACAGGGTAAAAGTAGGTATCCTTGCCCCTCACCCTGTCAAGCAGATAGTCAGCATCAACACAGGTTAAACGGCTCAGTGTTCTTTCCTCAGACTGCTCATCTTCGTCAGCATCTGCAGCAGCATTAGGGTCAAGATTGAATTTAGGTATAAGTGAAAACAGCTCAAGTCTGATAAACTGTGATACTGCCTTTTGCTTATCAGTAGAGGTATTGGCATAAGCCTGAATATCGGTATCAACAGGTGCTTCTGTACTGATAGTGCCAAGCCTCAAGGATAAATAAGCCTTTTCCTTATCGTTGGCAAGCTTTGTTCTCACACCTGCTTTAATATCAAGTTCATCAAGATTTTCATATATATAGTCAATATTATGAAAACGCTGAATTAAATCAAGAGCAGTCTTTGCACCTACACCGCTGACACCGGGAATATTATCACTGCTGTCACCCTGCAAAGCCTTAACCTGAATAAGCTCAGCAGGAGTAACGCCGTATTCCTCCATAATGGCATTTTCATCATAAACATCTGTAACCGCCTGTCCCATTTTTGTGCGTGCAAGGAGCACCTTAACACCGCCGTGAGCAAGTTGCAGTGAGTCCCTGTCACCCGTTGCAATAAAGCATTCGTCGCCGTTTTTACGGCACACCTCTGCAAGAGTGCCGAGAATATCGTCAGCCTCCCAGCCCTCTTTTTCAAGTGTTGTTATGCCGAGGCTTTTAAGCAACTCTTTAAGAATGGGCATCTGTGTCCTCAATTCATCAGGCATTCCGTGACGACCCGCCTTGTAGGCATCATACATATTGTGCCTGAAGGTAGGTGCATGAACGTCAAAAGCCACTGCCACAGCATCAGGATTACAAATATCCTTCAGCTTAAGCAGAATACTTAAAAAACCATAAATCGCATTTGTATATTCACCGCTTTTTGTAGTAAGCAGCTTAATTCCGTAAAAGGCACGGTTGACAATACTGTTGCCGTCAAGAACCAATAATTTCATAGAAATTTCATAACCTTTCCGCCCTGCAAAATATCATAACTCCATTAATACGCGCCGTTGCAGGCAAATAAAACGCATATATTTCAGATACATCACTTGAAACTTAAAAATTAAAAGCAAATACCTTTTAAGTATTTGCTCTTTACGGTTACAGTTTAATTATATCATAATCAATCAGAATATACAATAATTTATACAAATTATATTGAGAATGAAAATTTAATCGCATAGTGTTATGTGCCGATTAACCTTTACACAGCTTTTTTGTTTTTACTATATGTACTGAATAAATTAAGGTGGTTTTGGATTGAAAAATATTTACATTGTTTTGTCGCGAACTGCCTTAATAACTTTTCACCTCTTGGAAAACATTAATATATACCCTTGATGATTTCAACTTAATAACCAAATATTCAAAAAGGAAAAGTAATATGTACCCATACCACAACACAATTAAAAAGCGAATAAAAAACGGCGAGCTGTCAGGTTATGAGTTTGTAGAAAAATACAAGGACATAGGTGCGTGCCTGCTTCTTCATTTCAGCACACCGCCTTTTGAAAGACCTGTAAGACCTCTCAAATACCATGAATATACTGATATACTAATAAAATGGGAAAGAAATAAATGATTAAAAAGCCATTATAATACCTGGGAACCAATTGGACCCCACTTTTTATGCCACATCCATTCCTTTTTCAAGTGCTCTTGTTGCAAATGTATGCCTGCAGATATGATTATGAAACTTATCAATACCAAGCTTATCACGGACATTCTTGTTATGACGTTTCATCTGAGTTGAGGTAAGCTGATGTCCATCAAGATTTGTAAATATGTATTTAGATATTTTCGGCAGTGATTTAATGATTGAATAGGCTGTATGATTAAGCGGTACTTTTCTTTTGCCTGCATCTGTTTTGGAACTGCAGATAATTATATATGGCTGCTTGCTGTCAACAAAATCTTTCCACTGCAGATTGTAAAGCTCTTTTGACCTGATACCTGTGTTAAGAAAAAACAATGTAACATATCCGTACTGTGTTGCTCCTTTATCAATGCAGAGCTTTTCAACACGAGCCTGATTTTTCTTAGTCAGAGCATCAACCTTTTTAGTCGGTGCAATCTTAGGAGTGTACAATTCAAAAAACGGCAAAGAACTGAGCCACTTTATTCTGACTGCATATCTGATAACCTTATTCAGAGTTATACGCACCTGATTTATGTAGCTTTTAGAATAACCTTTTCTTGCCATTGTGTTCAGGATATTCTGAAGGTGCTCTTCCTCAATCTCATCAACAAGCAGATTCTGACAATGCTCTTTGATTTTTTTGATAGCCGTATCATACATTCTGCAGGTATCAGGTTCCAATTGATTTTGAACACAATTGACATACCACAGTGACATCAGCGTATAAAGGTTCCTGTTTTCTTTTGTTACTTTTGATGAATAAATCATTTTCATACACTCCTTTGGAATAAATTATTTAAAATCTACTTATTTTAAATTTTAATGTCAATCATAATAAGTGATTGTGCTTCCATATGTAAGTGTATAAAAATCCCAGAATGTGAACTGGTAAGTTATGGTAATATTACCTTGAAAAAGAAAAAAGCCGCTTTGAACAGATAAAAAACTGATAGAATAACCAAACATTAAACCGACGGATTTTATACTGAATATTCAAAGCAGACAAATTTATACTATATGTTAAACTAAAACAGCAAACACTTTTATATATATGAAACAGCGTATCTGATATATATTTCAAAGCGTTTGTTATACTAAATGTTTAATTTATTAAGTAATCTAATGTAAAGCAATAAACCTTTTCCTTTTTCCAGGTAATATCACCATCCTATATATATTATTATTAGACAGGGTACATTTTGTGACAGTAACAAAACGTATATTTCACAAAGTGCACAAAAAGTTACCCTGTTTTTTGTGCAACTTGTGAAAGGTACAAAACGTATACTTCACAAATTCAAATAAAAAAAGCAGTGAAAATCACTGCCTTTTGAAACAAATTATTAAATTTCTGTTGACAAATGACAAATCAGATTTTTTGAATTATGATTAAGTCAAATAAATAAAAAAGACAACCTTCATACAACTTAAATCTTTACCAGAGATTTAAGTTGTCCCTCATAACATTACGCACAATGTTACACGGTTTTCAAGCTGTCTGTTTTTCCTGTTTATTTTAGGATATTACAGTGATTTTGTCAAGCCCTGTACTTTGTGTACTGTTAGCGGCTTGGCTTTTTTGTTTTCTAAAAACAATAAAATATCAATTAATATTTAAAGCACTGATAGTTATATCCTGACTCTTTTCAGCTTAGTAGTAAGTCCCCAAAATTAATTGAGGACTTAACAAGCTGGTGGAGGAGGGTGGATTCGAACCACCGAAGTCACTGACGACAGATTTACAGTCTGTTCCCTTTGGCCACTCGGGAACTCCTCCATAATATTTACTACCGCATCTTTCGACACGGTAGCTTGGAGCTGGTGAACGGACTCGAACCCCTGACCTGCTGATTACAAATCAGCTGCTCTACCAACTGAGCTACACCAGCGTTTCTTAACGCTCTAATAATATAGCACAAGTTTTAAAGATAGTCAAGCCTTTTTTTAACTTTTTTATTAATAAAATGATTTAATAAATCAACACTTTTTATAATAATCGTATTATAACAGCAAAGTTTGATTTTAGTTTATACTAATCAGTTGCAATATATCCTATTAATATGTTAAACTAAAATTACAAATTATTGAAATGGAGGATAAAATTTATGGAAGTTGTTGCACAAAGAGTATTTGAGCCGTTTTATATGTGGCTTGACATCTCGTTCTTAGTTCTTTTTATAGGACTGCTTTTGTACAAGAAAAAGTACACAACAATTATTGTAGGCGTTTTGGCAGGTATTCTTTATCAGATTGTCGATTTCGGAATATTCCATCTCGCAACAGGCTCACGTCATCTGCTGATGAACGGAGCAGAAGGCACTGAAAGTCAGTTGTTCTGGGTACTTATGTGGATGTCAATGAGCTATGGTTTCACAAACTTTGCCTGGATATGGCTTTGGATTTCAAAAGACAAAAATCTGTTTGAATGGACAACGCTGATACTTGGCTGGTGGATATGCTGCCCACTGCTCACAAAAACCTTCGGTCCGCACGATTACACAATTACTATCTGGCGTGAAACAGGAGCATATCACGGCTGGATGGCACTGATTCTCTTCGTGGGCTATGTATTGCTGTTTGTATGGAATATGTCACGAAAGAAAAAGAATGAGCGTGTTAATATTCCGTGGCTTCTGATAATCGGTATTCTTGTTCAGGCAGGTTGGGAGATTGGCTTGTATCTCGGTGGTATCCGTTCTGCTAACCTCGGCGTTACCGGTATGGATGTAAATGCACTTTCACCGATGATTATCAACTCTCTGCTTGAAACAAATCTTGGTATGCCGTACATCTTTATTATCTTTATTGCTGTATCAAGAAGATTTACAGAGTCACTCAAAAAGAGAAAAACAAAGCTTTCCTTCACTGACAGAATTGTTGAAAACAATCTTGAAAAGGTTAAGGACAGCGAAAACTTGTCTGAATTTTTAGCATAACAAAAAACCTCCGCTTATATAATCAGCGGAGGTTTCAGCGTGTAGAAAAACCCTAAAACTCGTATGAGTTTTAGGGTTTTTGCAATGAAATAGGTAAAAGTCAGTGATATATATGTATATGGTGTGTGTTTGTGTGTCCTGTTCCACCTAT
>DBFOUY010000208.1:0-3975 GCA_048365975.1 Eubacterium sp. | reverse complement strand
GCCGTCACCCTCAACAACAAACTGTGACGAACAGCAGCCATTCATTCCGCACTGCTCTGCATTCTTACCGTTAGCCAGAGCTATATAATTATCAAATGAGCGTATTGAAACATATTCGTCCCTCATATAATCGTTGAAATATATATTGAAGCCTCTTGTCAAAAACTCACTGTAATCATCACAGGTCATATACATATCTTCATCATAATTGCCGCTGAATGGTCTGAGGCAGGGAATAAACTGAAGATACCTTAAATCATTTGATTTGAAAAATCTGTAAGCACGTCTGAAATTATCAGCAGTTCTTTTTGTCAGAACAGACAGAACATTGAATGTAACTTTGTGCTTACTTAAACAATCAATACCCTTCATAACATCATCAAATGAGCCTTTGCCATTCGGATAAACACGGTATGAATTAATCTCCTTGTCACCGTCAAGTGATACACCGATTAAAAAATTATGCTTCTTAAAAAATTCAGCAAACTCGTTATTAATAAGTGTTCCGTTTGTCTGCAGGCAAAAATGAACAGGTGAATTTTTAAAATTGTTATTTTTAACACATTCAACAAAATCTTTATAATAATCAATACCGCTTAAAAGCGGTTCACCGCCCTGAAAAGTGAAATAAACATCACTGCCCTCAGCAAAATCAAAGGCTGAAAGTATTACCCTTTCAGCGGTGTGAGCGGTCATCATTCCCTTTGAATATTCACTGCGTTCCTCTGCAAGAGAGCTGTAAAAGCAGTATTCACATTTTAGATTGCAAAGACTTGATGATGGCTTAAGCATAACTGATATAGCCATTTCATCACCTGCCATTCTTTAAATAATACTATAAAGCTATTATATTATATTTTAAATATTATTACAAGCATATTAAAATAAGACACAAAAAATCCCAGTGAACAAGCCACTGGGATTTGTATTATTTACCTTTGTGAATAATAATTATTCAGCGTCAGGAGCATAGTAATCAACAAGCTTTGCAAGCTTATTGTACTTTTCAATTGAATTCTCTGCTGCGATAGCGAAGAGCTGCTCTGCCTTACCCGGGAAAGCTCTCTTAAGTGAAGAATATCTAACCTCACCCTCGATGAACTCAACATAGTCAGCAGTTGGAGCCTTGCTGTCAAGTGAGAATGGATTCTTGCCCTGTTCAATAAGAGCAGGATTGTAACGGAACAGATTCCAGTAACCTGCAGCAACTGCCTTCTTCTGCTCTGTCTGGTTGAATGGCATCTTGATACCATGGTTGATACAAGGAGCATAGCAGATAATGATTGAAGGACCATTGTAAGCAGCAGCTTCCTGAAATGCCTTCAGACACTGATTAGCATTAGCACCCATAGCAACCTGAGCAACGTAAACATAGCCATAACTCATAGCAATCTGAGCAAGGTCTTTCTTCTTAACAACCTTACCTGAAGCAGCAAACTTAGCAACAGCACCTGTTGGTGTAGCCTTTGAAGCCTGACCGCCTGTGTTAGAATAAACCTCTGTATCAAATACAACAATGTTAACATCCTCGTTAGAAGCGATAACGTGATCAAGACCGCCGAAGCCGATATCGTATGCCCAACCGTCACCACCGAAGATGAACTGATACTTCTTAGCTGCATAGTCAGCATCCTTAAGGAAATCAGCAGCAGCGTCTGCAGCCTCACCCTCAAAGCTGTTAGCCTTTAATGCTGCGATAAGAGCATCAGCAGCCTCTGTATTCTTAGCAGCATCCTCATAAGTGTCAAGCCAAGCCTGTGCCTCTGCAGCAACTGCAGTGTTCAGAAGAACCTCAGCATCCATAGCAAGTCTTTCACGAATCTGCTTCTGAGCAAGCATCATACCATAACCGAACTCAGCATTATCCTCAAACAGTGAGTTTGACCAAGCAGGACCGTGACCCTTCTTGTCAACTGTATAAGGTGTTGAAGGAGCAGAACCACCCCAGATTGATGAACAGCCTGTTGCGTTAGCAATATACATTCTGTCACCATAAAGCTGTGTAACAAGCTTTGCATAAGGTGTTTCACCACAGCCTGCACAAGCACCTGAGAACTCAAGGTAAGGCTTTCTGTACTGAACCCCGATTGTTGTGTTATTAACAACCTCAGGCTTTGCATCAACGTCGCAGAGAGCGTCAAATACAGGCTGAGATTTCATCTGAGAAGCGATTGGCTTCATTGTAAGTGACTTTGTAGGACAAACGTTAGCACAAGAGCCACAGCCTGTACAGTCAAGAGTTGAAACGATAAGTGCATACTTGTAAGGTGCTCTCTTATGGTCAACCATAGGAGCATCAGGAGCAAGAGCAACCTCGTCATTTGTAAGACATACAGGACGGATTACTGCGTGAGGGCAAACCATTGAGCAAAGGTTACACTGAGCACAGGTTGTAGGCTCCCACTCAGGAACAGCAATAGCGATACCTCTCTTCTCAAATGCTGCTGAGCCCTGAGGATAAACACCGTCAGCACAGTCAACAAATGTTGAAACAGGAAGGTCATCACCGTGTAATCTGCCAACAGGATCAAGAATTTCCTTAACGAACTTCTTCATCTCAGGACGCTCTGTAGGAACAACAAGCTCACTTGGCTCGTCAACAGCGTCTTTCCAAGAAGCTGGAACGTCAATCTTAACAAGCTCCTTAGAACCTCTCTCGATACCATTGCAGTTAGCGTTAACAATAGCCTCACCCTTCTTAGAGAACTTCTTAACAACTGCTGCCTTCATAAGCTCAATTGCCTTCTCAACAGGGAGGATATTTGAAATAGTAAAGAATGCAGACTGAAGAATTGTTGAAGCTCTTCCCGGAAGACCAACCTCTTCTGCAATCTTGATACCGTTGATTGTGTAGAACTGAATATCGTTTTCGGCAATATACTTCTTCATCTTTGCAGGAAGCTGCTTGTCAAGTTCCTCCGGTGACCAGATGCAGTTAAGAAGGAATGTGCCGCCTGGAACAATATCCTGTACCATATCATATTTAGTTACATATGAAGGATTATGACATGCAACAAAGTTTGCCTTGTTGATAAGATAGGTTGAAGTAATCGGTGAAGAACCGAAACGAAGGTGAGATACTGTGATACCGCCTGACTTCTTTGAATCATAGAAGAAGTAACCCTGTGCGAACATATCAGTATTATCACCGATAATCTTGATAGAATCCTTGTTAGCACCTACTGTACCGTCTGAGCCAAGACCCCAGAACTTACAAGAAGTTGTGCCTGCAGGAGTTGTGTCAGGTGTTTCTGTAACATCAAGTGAAAGATTTGTGATATCATCGTTGATTGAAAGAGTGAACTCCTTCTTAGGCTCTTCAGCATTCATATTGTTGTAAACTGAAATAATATGAGCAGGAAGAGTATCCTTTGAACCAAGACCATATCTGCCGCCGTAAACAGGAACATTCTCGAACTCTGAGTTCTTGAGAGCAGCAACAACATCAAGGAATAAAGGCTCGCCAAGTGAACCCGGCTCCTTAGTTCTGTCAATAACAGAAATTGACTTAACGCTCTTAGGCATAACGTCAAGCATATGCTTAACTGAGAAAGGTCTGTAAAGGTGAACCTTAATCATACCAACCTTTTCACCACGAGCATTAAGGAAATCAACTGTTTCCTGAATAGTGTCGCAGACTGAACCCATAGCAACGATTACTCTTTCAGCATCCTCTGCACCATAGTAGTTGAAGAGCTTGTAATCTGTGCCGAGCTTCTCGTTAACAACGTTCATATACATTTCTGTTGTAGCAACAGCATCATTGTAATACTTATTACAAGCCTCTCTGTGCTGGAAGAAAATGTCGCTGTTTTCAGCAGAACCACGAAGAACAGGTCTTTCAGGATTTAAAGCTCTTGCTCTGAATTCCTGAATATCATCCATATCAACCATTGACTTGAGATCTTCATAATCCCAGATGTCAATTTTCTGAATTTCATGTGAAGTACGGAAACCGTCAAAGAAATGAAGGAA
>DBFOUY010000207.1:0-6311 GCA_048365975.1 Eubacterium sp. | reverse complement strand
GCTGTCACGACACAGATTTCTCGACATAGCAACTGTATCGCCAAGCTTAAAGGCAGGTGAAAACGGATATGTACATTCAATCTCCGTATCGCCTATCTTTTTGATTTTATAAGCGGTTTTTATTGGTGAGTGAAGTGTTCTTACAACCTCTCCCTCTCTGTGAATTACACTGCAGTGGCATTTGCCGTTATTCCTGCATTCATAGTAATTTTTTTTTGAAAAAGGACTTTGTTCAAAGAAAGTAATATTATTCTTCTCAACAACAAAAGGAGAGCTTTCAGGAATTGTATAGGTAATTTTATTAAAGCTCTTTTTCTTAACAGTAAGCTCAAAATTTGTAGGAGAATTATACTTTATTCTGAAATTCTTCAAAGTAATATTATTACAATTAAAAAGAGCAAATGCACACATATCTCCATGAACAACAAAGGTAGCACCATTGCCGTCAACAGTAATATTTTCTTTATTCTCAAGCAGTACGGCAAAATATTTGTCAGGATTTGTAAAGCTGTCAGTATTTGTCATATGACAAACCTTATGCTGACTGAAATCCTTATAGAAATGGTATTCTGTCTTTAAATCAAATAATATTGTATCACCATCATGGGCATCTGCCAATGCCTGTTTAATACCCAGCGAGGCATTATCGGGAGTAAAATACTTTGATGTGTTAACAATCATAAAAATCACCTCTCAAATAGACATTATACTATTATTACTCAAATAATGCAATAATTATTGACTTTATAATTAAAAATAGAGTATTATACACATATGGCTCTTTGTATAAATTTATTATGCCATATTTAGGGGTAAGAATATGACTTGGAAAGAAATATATGAAAGCAAGCTTGTAACAGCCGAAGAAGCAATTAAAGCGATAAATAACGGTGATAAGGTTGTAACAGGAATGGGCTGCGGTGAACCTTTCGGAATTCAGCGTGCCCTGATTGAAAACTATCAGCAGTTTGAAAATGTTGAAATCGTCAATATGCTGACTTTAGGTGATTCTCCGTGGCTGAGACCTGAGATGAAAGGGCATTTTATTTTAAACTGTCTTTTTGCTTCTCACAGCAACAGAAAGGAAATATCCAACGGTAAATGTGAGTTTACAACATCACATTTCTATGAAATACCTGATGTTATCCAAAACTACATTTGCCCGAGAGTAAGTATTGTTATGGTATCCCCTCCCGATGAGCACGGATATGTTTCTTTCGGAACAACTGTCGATTACACCAGAGGAACAACGGATTACTGCGAAATAGTTATTGCTCAGGTTAACAAATACGTTCCGAGGACTTTCGGCAACTGTATTAAACACGTAAGGGACTTTACATATTTTGTAGAAATCGACGAGCCTTTGCCTGAAGTCAAGGGTGTTGAAATAAGCAATACTGAAATGGAAATCGGCAAACACTGTGCATCGCTGATTAATGACGGTGACTGTCTGCAGCTTGGAATCGGCGGAATACCTAATGCAGTCTGTGCTCAGCTATGGGACAAAAAGGATCTCGGACTTCACAGTGAGCTTGTCGGTGATGGTGTTGTTGATCTGCTTGAAGCAGGTATTATTAACAATAAGAAAAAGCAGACTCATATCGGAAGAACAGTTCTCGGTGCGGCATTCGGCTCATCAAAGCTGAACAACTATATCAATAATAATCCTTCTGTTGAACTGCATCCTATTGATTATGTTAACAATCCTGCAGTAATTGCAAAAAACAATAATGTAGTTTCGATTAATTCCTGCCTTCAGGTTGATCTTTTGGGACAGGTTGTTTCAGATACAGTAGGACTCAATCAGTTCTCCGCTGTCGGCGGACAGGTTGACTTTGTACGTGGTGCAACTATGAGCAATGGCGGCAGATCTATTATTGCTATGCCCTCAACTGCCAAAAAAGGACTCATATCAAGAATTGTTCCTTTAATTACCGAAGGCAGTGCGGTTACAACACCGAGAAATGACGTTAACTTTGTTGTAACAGAATTCGGTATTGCTCAGCTTAAGGGCAAGACTCTTAAGGAACGTGCAAAAGCCCTGATAAAAATTGCACATCCGAAATTCAGAGCTCACTTAATTCTTGAATACAAAAAACGATTCAATGAAGAACCTTTTACCCGTGAAGAGCTGAAAATAATGCTCGGTGAGGTAAAGGAGCACATTATTGATAATATCAAAAATCATAACTGATTAATTTAATTATAAGGAGAAAACAATGGCACTAATCAAAGAAGAATATTTCGGAATCGCGAGAAAAATCGTTTCCAATATGACAACACAGAGCTGGGACGAAATTCCTCACGCTACACTTACTTACGAACCTGACGTAACAGAGCTTTTTAAAGAATGTAAAAAACTCAATGCTGACTGTACAGATAAAACAAAAAAAATAACAATCAATACAGTTATGCTTAAAATAATTTGTGAGGGTTTGAAGGCTGCACCTAAAATGAATACTCATCTTGTTTTCAATAAAAAACTTGTAAGAGGTACTCTCAAGTATTTTGACAACATTGATATTTCGATGCCTATGATTTTACCCAGTGGTGAAATGATGACAGTAAATATGCATGATATGGGCAATAAATCACTCAGCGAAATGACGGCTGCTATTAATGAAACAGCAAAACGTGCTAAGAATTCAGATATGAATGAGGTTATGTTTGAGGTTTCACTTGATAACACATTAAACGGACTTAAGGAAGGCAAAATACTTCAGGCAATCAGACGACTTTACGGTTCAAAAATGCCGGGAAAGCATCAGGTTAAAACCTTAAGCGGCAGTGCTAAAAAGGAATATTATTCAATACCTGTATCAAAAAGATTAACAAAGCATGATATTGAGCAAGGCACAACAACAATTTCTAACATCGGTTCTATTTACAGAGAACATAAAGGTGTATGCGCACTTCTCGAAATCATACCACCTCAGACAACTGCATTTGCAATTAACGCAGCTCAGAAAAGACCCACAGTTGTCACTGACGAAAGTGGTAACGACACAATAGAAACAAGACTTATTATGCCGATTACAATAGCAATTGACCATAGAGCACTTGATTATGGAGATATCGTTCCGTTTATGAAAAAGCTCGATGAAATATTTGAAAACCCGGCAGTTGTTCAAAATTGGAAATAAAATCAAAAAGCACAGTAACAAAAGTTACTGTGCTTTTTGATGGTCTGAGTATTCGTAACAAACTTACTGTTCAGAAATAATATTAAAAATAAAACTGCGTAAAGCGGTTGCTCTACGCAGTAGTGGTGCAGGTAACAAGAACTGAATTATAAAAAAGCCCTGAAATAGCGTAGTTTTACAGTTTTCAGTTTGCAGTTGACTGCAATAAGACTGCAATAGAATATATTTACCTCTTAATTGAGGCGGGTACATTTATTATGGGTATTTATCCCTCGCATTCGTTCAGTAACTCCGCAAGTTCTGTAAACAACTTATCTTTATCAACATCAAAGTTATTGACATAATTAATAAATGTTGTCAGAGAACAGCAATTTTTGCCGTGTTCAAGATTTGAATATGAACGCAGTGAAATGTTTAAGTACTCAGCCATTTTCTCCTGTGACAGTTCAAGTTCTGTACGTTTAGCTATTAATTCATTTTTGAATTTTATTCTTAAGCATTCAGGTGTCGACATTATCAACACCTGCCCAGATGTGCTAACATAGGCGATTGTTGCTGCATCCATATATATTAGTTATAAAATACAACAAATGTAACAACTATCAATCAAAAAATATAGAATAATTTTGAAAAAAGCCTTGACAAATACACACCAAGTGTGTATAATAATAAGTGTAAGGAGGAGTTAAATGAAAAGGCGAGATTTAGAAAAGCTTTTCAAAGATAATGGTTGGTACTTCTTAAGGTCAGGCGGTAATCACGATGTATACACAAACGGAACAGATACAGAAATGATACCAAGACATAAAGAAGTAAACGAAAAATTAGCAAAAGCAATCATCAGGCGCAGGGGATTGAAATAAATCCCCTGACACTTGAAATAATATATATAAATTCAATGGAGGTAATTGTAAAATGAAACTTGTTTATCCTGTAATTATAAGCAAAGAAAAAAGTGATAATTATTATGATGTTTATATTCCTGATTTGGAAACTAATACCGAAGGCGAAACAATTGCGGATGCAATCGAAATGGCAAGGGATGCTATCGGCTTGAAATGTCTTACACTTAATGAAGATAATAACAAACCTTTTCCTGATGCTTCAGAACTAAGCGAAATAAAATGCAATGACAATGAATTTGTAACATTGGTTGATGTTGATTACAGTGAATACAAAAAACAACATTCAATGAAAGTAGTCAGAAGAAATGTAACTTTGCCATCTTGGATAAATTACGAAGCAGAAAAAAGCGGTGTAAATGTTTCTGCAATATTAGCAAATGCACTTAAACAAGAATTGCATTTGTCTGACAAACAATTCTAAAATAAATGAAAACACCCCCACTGAAAGTTTTGCTCTCAGTGGGGGTTGTTGTTAATTACGCAATATGATCCTCAGTGATATTATCCATCTATCAAACTCTCCTTATCCTTTAAACCAATTCGCTCTTTTCTTACCCTTGTAATAGACAGGAATATAACCGCTTGGGATTTTAAGCCAGATATTGCCCTGATCATCTGTTGAAACATTCTGAGCATCAACTACTGTTCCTGCCTTGAGCACTGCATTATCTGTTAATACTTTGCTTGTAGCGTGTTTTCTTCCGTCAGGGGTTAAGTCCTTGACCTTTTTAATCTGTGATGATGTTGTGGGCTTAGTCCATACATTGATAGGTGCAGTGGTCTTGTATTTACTGCCCGGGTTGTAATTCGGCTTCTGCTCTTTCTTCGGTGGTGTGTATGTAATCAGGTAATATCTCGGATTGCGGTCACTGCAAGCCTTGTCAAGCTGTGATGGACTGACAATAGCACCTGTGTCTGTCTTTGCTGCAATTCGTTTTGGTCTGTTGTAGCTGTCATACTTACCGCTGTACATCTGAGGGTCAACAACGTTTACGTTATTGCCGCTCATCTTCCAGGGTACAACATAGTGACCTGCAGTGCTGAATACATTGTAGCAGTCGCCCTGATTAGCTATTGCCATACCGCCGTTTTTAAGGTGCTTTGTTAATTCTGACACACTGTTTGTTGTCCTGTATGAAAAGCCCTGATTTCTGCTGCACAGTGCCTTGAGGAGCGTTAACATATTTGTGCCTGAGTTATCTCTTGCTTTGTTCTTAATGCTGAAATCAGCCATTTCTCTGATTGAGTATAGCTCTTTACCTGCAAGAGTATTGAATACAATACAGGCTGATGCAACACCGCATCCGCTTGTCTTGATTGTTTCAACTGACTTTGTGGATGGATTGTCATACTTGACGTTGCTGTAATTGTTCTGATTGTAGTAAATGAGGTTGCTGCCCTCACCGCCGATTCTGAGGTCATTCAGATATGCATCAGCACTGATTGCCTCAGCCGTGAAGCTGTTGTTCTTCCACCATGCAATAATTGAGGTAATAACAGCGAATACAACAGAGATAGCCTCGCTGATTTCATCGTTTGTGAATGGCAGTGTGTTTCTGCCCATTGCGTTTAATATGAGATTGATGAGTGCCACAGCAAGCAGCACTGTTCTGATGATTGTTTCCTTTGTGATTTTCATAATTTTATCCTCCTATTATCATAGATATAAAATAACCGACTGCACCGCCAACAACAGTTGTAAGAATACAACCGATTATTAATCGTTTATAATACTTGCTTGTTTCTGCAGGTTCGTGCTCAAGGCTTTCAAGACGTTTGCCCTGCTCCTCCTGCTCTTTAGCCATATGCTCCATATTGTTTGCAAGCACTTTAACAGATGTAACAAGTTCAGTCAGAACATTGCTTTTTTCTTCCTGCTCATTCATACGGTGCTTAAGACTTTTTATTTGATTTTCGTGGTCCTTTAATTCCACTGCGATATCCTCATTAGTCACATTCTGATACCTCCTCGCTCCATTTCTGAATAATAACATCACCATCAATATATATCGGAGTTCTGTAACAGCCCTCCTGTGTTTCGGGGCAAGGTGTTTCCTTAAGCTCCTTATACCCCAGCTCCCTGAGCTTATCCTCAGGCGGATTGCTTATTACCCTTCCGTTTTCCTTTATATACGGCGGTGCTTTTTCTATTTCTGTTTCACTTATGTATTTATACATTTTGTCCTCCTCAAGCAATAATTTTTCCGTAAAGAAACTCCCCCGTCCCCTTGTTATAATAAGTTTGTCTGCTGACAGTGGTCAT
>DBFOUY010000206.1:0-6458 GCA_048365975.1 Eubacterium sp. | reverse complement strand
AGTCATTCTCAGAAATTCACTATCACTCATATTTCCTTCTGTATTGAATTTTAATAGTTTTGATTTCATTTTTTGCTGAGTAGTAAGTTCTTTATTCAGTGCTACTAATTCATTTTTGTTGTCATTACTGTCAAGCAATTCAGACACAAGTTTTAACACACATGCGGATAGTTCTTCAATGTTCTGCTGTCCTGATTTGAATATATCCTCAATAATCGGTTTGATTTCATTTTCATAAATTGCGTGTGACGGACAACTGTCTGCACCGTTTTTTATTTTCCCGGAACATACCCATTTTGACATCTTTTCGCCGTTTTTTCCAATAGCGTCTTTTCGGTAATAAGGCTTTCTGCAGTGAGAACATATCAGTTTCCCTGTCAGTAAATTCTGATGAACAGTTTTGTGCTGCGCAGTTATAACATCCTGACTTCGCATATACAAAACTTCGTTTGCTCTCTCCCACAATTCTTCGCTGACTATTGCAGGAACTGTTTTGCTCGTTTCATCTTTGTACATAACCCATTCGTCTTCGGGCAGAAATTTCTGCTTTTTTGTGAACAGGTCTGTTATAACAACCTTGTTGCCGACAAAGTATCCTTTATATTTCGGATTGCGAATAATGTTTCCCATTGTTGAGTGGGATAGCTTATTACCTTTGCTATTGCGTATGCCTTTCTGATAGAAATGCTTTTCCATCTGTTTCATACTGAATTTGCCCGTGGCGTACATTTCAAATAATTCTCGGATAAACTCGGCTTGCTCTTCGTCAATAATCAGTTTGCCGTCTTTTTTTGTGTATCCGAACATATTGTTTGTGCCGAGTACAGTACCATTTTTAATAGCCTGATGATGACCGAACCGAACTCGGTTAGATATTTTTCTTGACTCGTCCTGTGCCATTGATGACATAATTGTTAATCGCAGTTCAGAGTCCTCATCAAGTGTGTTGATGTTATCACTTTGAAAATATACAGCCACTCCACTTGAAAGCAGTTCACGGGTAAACCTGATACTGTCCAGCGTGTTACGGGCGAATCTCGATACCTCTTTGGTAATTACCAAATCGAATAATCCGAGTTTTCCGTCCTCAATCATTTCATTGAATCGCTCACGCTTTGCAGTTGATACACCCGAAATACCCTCATCAATATAACCTTCAACATATTCCCAGTTGGGATTTGATTTGATGAAATCAGTGTAGTAAGTTATCTGATTATCAAGAGAATTAAGCTGAACATTGAATTCCGTACTTACACGGGCATAAAATGTTACTCGTAATGGCAGGCTCATAAAGTTAATATTTTCTTTTTTTATCCGCTCTCTAACAGCGTATATATCCATAATTTTCACCTCACTTATAGTCACAATACCATAGATGTTTATATTTATCCAGTCAATATGATATTGTTTTCCACTTTTATTTTACAGGATAATAGTCTCCATTTCATTAGGGGACTATTACCAATTTTAATGTGTGTTATATCGCCGGTTAACCTCTATATTGATTTTTGCCATTAACTTTTTATAAGTCTTTTCATCAATCGCATTCTGATTAACCAATGCATTAGCAAAATGCTGCATCCAAAGTTCAGTGCTTATCCTGTCATTCGTGTTCTGAGTATTGATTTTACCTCCACCTTTTGAAGTTTTGTCAATACTATTATTGCCAGCATTTTTGCCAATTATTTGCTTTGCTACCATATGGCAACACTACTTATTTGTTTTCCGTTTCACTCCTTTACATACTTATTCCACTATTATAATAATCTTCATACTCTTCATAGCCGTCAGATTTCTGACCATGAGCAAGCCTTTTCTCAATTTCCTTTTGAGATAGTTTTATTCTTTTTCTGTGATAATGAGTCTGATTATCAATCATTTTAAATAAATCTCCAGCAAAATAGAAGCTGTCTGAAAGAATATTTGAATCCCTATCATCGTTCCAAAGAATATCGGAATCCATTTCTTCTTCAGTTGATTCAATAGATTGTTTATCTGTTTTTCTGCCGAAAGCATACTCTCGTTCATCTTCCCAGCCTGTTCTGTTAGTATCGTTTCTTGATTTTTCAGTTCTTTCTGAATCAGAGTTTCTTGTTCCGTTATTATCTTTTTCAACTGAAGAATTATCTGTGTTGAATAGTGAACGATTGTATCCTCGTTCACTTGATTTTCCGATATTGTATTTAACTGCTGATTCTGATTTCTGTTCAGTTCTATCAGTGATTTCCAATAATCGCTCTCGACTATTGTTACCGATGTCGCTTTCTCCATTGTCGTAATCATATGTCTGTTTTTCTCTTTCAAGGCTTGCAAGTCTTTCTCGTATTTCAAATTCTTCCTCCATGTTTTCTTTTAAAAATTTTTCTTCATGCAGATTATTATCTCTGCACTTGTGATTTGGGCTTGCTTTTTCAATATAGGTTATGTTTTTTCGTGTGTCTGTCCACTTCATTTCATAACCTAACTTATCCATTTCTTTAATGAATTGCTGTTTTGTTCTTGCTCTTTTCATTGCGAATTCAATGGAAAGTATCATCTGCATTTTCCAGCTTTTACCCGCATTTGCAATATAATATTCCTTTGCTTTCAATGGTTTAACTTTCGGCTTTTGTTTCGGAACACAAACAGGCAAGCCATATTTAATGCAAAGTTCATCATTGATTTTTCGCATTTCATTAAGTTCTTTTGTGCTTTGGTGTATCTTCCTTCCTGTTTTCATATTCACTGAATTGATAACAATATGCGAATGAATATTGTCTGTATCAAGGTGAGTTGCAATATAAATTTCGTGATTCGGATAACATTTCTCTGCCCATTCTCTTGCTATTTGATGTGCAAGAAGTGGTGAAATATTTAAGTTATCCTCAAAGGATTGAACAGCGTAATAATATTGCATTCCGTCTGTTTTATTAAACTTTCTTTTAGTTGCAATAAACTCTTTCATTGCAGTTTCAGGCAAACAATTAATGCCTGAAATTAACCTGCTGCCGTTGTACTTTGTCTTGTATTCCTGCGAGCAATACGCAATAACATTGCCGAGAGATTCGATATTCTTAATATCTTTTCGCTTGATAAAATTCAAAGTTGCCATCTGCTTGTCCTCTTAATTATCTTCTGAATAGATTTGTTGACTTCAAGCAATGCATCAGCACATTCATCAAGATTAGCAAATTGAATGTTACCGAAGTTAGCAAGCATACGAATCTGATTGATGTTGTTGCCAATTTTCTTTAATTGATAAACAATTTCATCAAAACTTTCTTTGTCACCAACGCAGTAAATCTTTTCAAGAACAGCACTTGCAGTTAAATAATTCGTCATATTTATACCAAGTTTATCTGCCTTGTCTTTGATTATTGACTTGTCTGTTGGTGTTAAATGAAGATTAATTCTTTCTGATTTTTTCTCTTTACTTATACTTTTATACCTTTCCTTTCATTAAAGTGGGTTTGGGCTTCTGCCCAATCATTTCGGCAAAAGTGCTGAAATGATGCGCCTGAGCGCTATGCTAGGACTATCCTAAAGGATAGTTTTTATAGCAGAAAATATGAACATATCACCTCGCTTTGAATAATAAATTTTCCCCTCCATATAGGTAGGCAGTGAGAAAGCACTTTTTACTACCATTTTGAAATTTGTTTACAAATAATTTACAACGCCCTACCTATAACTACTACAAAAATAAAATGTAATGGTCTTAAACTACTCATCACTATACGGACATAAAAATCGCAAAATCTCACACTTTAAAAATTTTATTTACAAATTATTTATAAATACACCTCCCATATTAGTAGGCAGTGAGAAGATGGAAAAAGGGCCATAATTTCAAATTTTTTTAGTGTTCCAACTTATAATCATGAGATAGTAAAATATCACGATAAAAAAATACCCTTCACTATACAGACACAAAAATAATGAAATGTGAGGATTTAATTTTCAAATTTACAAAATGTTAATAAAGTCTTATCTCACTTCAGAGTAGAAGTGCGGTGTTTTCTTTTCAAAATTCCTCTGTAATCGATTTAATTTTTAATTAGGTATCCAGTACCTACTATAGAATTAAACTCTCTCAAATCGGCACACATTTGATGCGTTGGATTTTTTGTTTATTACCGTTCAGAATGCAACTATATAAATACAAAATATAAAAAGGTTAAACAGAAACATCAGACAAAAACAATCGGTGAAATCCATGTTTCTATTTTACCTCTCCATATATAAAGGCACTAAAAAGCAATGTGTAAACCACATTTTTGAAATTCTCCAAAAACATTTTTGCATAGAAAAAGGAACTCATGTTGCCATGGGTTCCTAAAGTTTTTTGAAGACACGATTATGCCGTTTTGATATAGCCATTCTGCTGATTCCAAAGTGCTGTCTGATTTGTTGCATACTCCAATCCTTGTAATAGTACAAATCAATCAACACCTATTCATCCGAACTAAGTGCTTGCAGTGTACTTTGCATTTATCCGGTTCAATTTTATGAATAACTTCAAGAAAAGTTTCATCAGCGTAGATAGGTACTCGCTACGAGCCAATGCAGTCCTGTTCTATATATTCATAAACTTCTTTGGAAACATCTACTTCAATATTATCGTCATCATATTCAATTGTGGTTTTAACCAAACCTTACCTTTCCGTCAATGACAGAAAGTAAGCGTGGCATAGCCGAAACAGTACCACAGCTGTCAATCCCTCAGCGTTTCACTGTATGATTCGGATTGCAATGGCATCTGCTAAGAAATCTGAGGTTGATCTATTACAACCTCACCGACTATTTTATTTCATTAGTAAAAACTAATGATAATTTTATTGTATTACCATTAGAGCATTAGTCAATAGATTTGATATTACTTTTTAGATTAAATATATTAAACAATCTAATGAATTTAGTACCACATAATTATAATTAGCAATCAATGTTTATTGATAATATGCCCTTAAAGTCTCATATGTTATTGAAATACCTATTTTTCTCAATAAATCTTTTCTTTGTAAAAATAGAGGTTTTAACACGGAGTCTATATCCGAACCATAATGTAATAAATTGTGACAATGACTACAGAGAGACACTATATTTTGTTCACGATCAAGATTGATTTCAGGGTAATCCCTTTGAGCTGATAAGGGAATTAAATGGTGCGGTTCGGTATAATTGATATCAGAGTTTTTGCGTCTAAATACTTTGTGTGACAAATCAACTTCACATAGGTACTTCGCTTTTTTCAAAGAGTTATAAGCAACCTTTTTGCTCCTAGGGTATACATAGGAGGATACTTTTGACTTTTCTCTTGGTTTTTCGGGATTATTGTTATATTCAAAATGTGTTCCAAAATCATTCGAAAGAAAGTCTATATTTATTTCATTGAGAAATAAGTCATCTATATTTGTCTCTAACAGTAATAATTCTTTTGAAAGAATAGACTTAGCTTTTTCAATTATGCTATTGGGTAGTTTTTTGCTACTTTCAATTATGATTTTAAGTGCTTCAATTTGCTGACCAGTTTGAAAAATTTTTCGAGCCCTTGGTACCTTATATCGCTGATTAGGAGATTTAGCTGTCGGGCTTTCTTTATAAATTTTTTCACAAAGGAATTTATCAGACAGGGACAAGTCTTTAAAATCATAATAAAAATTAATGAATGTTGTTTTGCCAACAGCTTTTAACATTGAATGAACATCAATATATTTTGTATCCTTATTATTGCTCATTATTTCACCTTTTTAATTAATTTTATCTAAATTATATCAGGATTTAAAAAGAAACACAATGAAATTTTAATTTTGCAGCAAGTTGTTGCGTTTTTGCAGCAAGTATGATATAATTTTGCAGGTGATAAAATGATAGGCGAAAAATTAAAGTCAATTAGAAATTCGAAACACCTTAGTCTTGCTTGTGTTAGTGAAGCAACAGGAATAACAAATAGTAGACTTTCGAAAATTGAAAGAGGACTAATAAAACATCCTAGTTTAGATGATATAAATGCAATTCTAAAAGTTTATAATATCCCTTTGAGTTCCGTTTTATGTGAAGAAGGATACTGTAATCAAAACAATAGTGTGTTAAAAAACATTGAACTATTAAATGAATTAGAAATCACACATATTCAAAACGAAATAGATTTTTTAATTAAACATAGAAGAGGATAAATAAATGAATAAAGTATTTGAATTAGGTGAATTATTCTGTGGGCCAGGCGGAATTGCATGGGGAGCAACAAATGCAAAATGTAATGATTCTGATTTTAGAATTATTCATAAATGGGCAAATGATTATGACCATAATACCTGCGAAACATATAGGAACAATATATGTAAGGATAATAGAGATAGCGTTATTGAAGGTGATGTCAGGGATTTAGATTTGTCAAATCTTGAAAAAATATCTGCACTTGCTTTTGGATTTCCTTGTAATGATTACAGCCAAGTTGGAGAACAAAAAGGAATAGAAGG
>DBFOUY010000205.1:0-8611 GCA_048365975.1 Eubacterium sp. | reverse complement strand
ATCACTGATAAATATGGGGTCATACCGCCAGCCGATACTGTCAATACCAACAGCTTTTGAAAGAAATTTGAAATCCTCTATTACCTGATTTTTGTCAGGGACATTCGGCTCAATCTCTTTGCCATAAGGGGTTATTGTTACAAACCAGTACTGTCCATATAGCTTAAGCAAATCCAAATGCTTAAGCATAGGCTCAGGATTTTTAGTACAAAATGCAATCAAATCAACCACATCAGGAGTTATTTCATACCTTGTGACAAATGACGGGTTATAGGGATTACGCACGAGAACATAGCCTGCTTTTATTCTGTTGATAAACCACGATGAATAAAAAGCAGGGATATCCGTTCGCATTCCTGTCTGTAAAATCATAAAGCATTAAACTGCAACAATGTTAACCAGCTTGCCGGGAACATAAATTTCCTTTTTGATTGTTTTGCCTGCAATTGCTTCGGCAATTTTTTCATCCTGCTTTGCAAGAGCAATTGCATCTTCCTTTGATATATCAACAGGAACAACAATTCTTGATCTTACTTTGCCCATAATCTGAAGAGCAATTTCAACAGAATTTTCCTTAGTCTTATCTTCATCATAAGCAGGCCACTGTGCTTCATTAACCATTCCGCCGAAATCCATTACCTGCCACATTTCCTCAGTAACGTGCGGAGCAAAAGGATTAAGCAGAATAGTAAGAGTTTTAAGCTCAGCCTTGTTTACACCCTTTGAATACATATCATTAATAAGGCTCATCATAGCTGCGATAGCTGTGTTGCACTTAAGATTATCAATATCCTCAGTAACCTTTTTGATTGTTTTGTGCATCATAGCCTCAAGCTCTGATGAATATTCATTTCCGTCCTTAACAATTTCCTGCAAATTCCAGAAACGCTCAAGAAATCTCTTACAGCCCTTGATTGAATCACTGTTCCACGGAGCAGCCTTTTCAAAGTCACCGATGAACATTTCATAAAGACGCATTGTGTCAGCACCATACTGATCAACAATATCATCAGGATTAACGACATTACCCCTTGATTTAGACATCTTTTCGCCGTTCTCACCCAAAATCATACCATGTGAGGTACGCTTTGCATAAGGCTCCTTTGTAGGAACAACGCCGATGTCATAAAGGAATTTATGCCAGAAGCGTGAATAAAGCAGATGAAGTGTTGTATGCTCCATACCGCCGTTATACCAGTCAACAGGGCCCCAGTATTTAACTGCTTCAGGTGAAACAAGCTCTTTATCATTATGAGGGTCCATATATCTTAAGAAATACCATGATGAACCAGCCCACTGAGGCATAGTATCAGTTTCTCTCTTAGCAGGCTTGCCGCAGCAAGGGCAGGTTGTATTAACCCAGTCAGTCATTTTAGCAAGCGGTGATTCACCTGTATCAGTCGGTTCATAGCTGTCAACCATAGGCAGTCTGAGCGGAAGCTCACTCTCAGGAACAGGAACATATCCGCAGTCGTCGCACTTAACAATAGGAATAGGCTCGCCCCAGTATCTCTGACGAGAGAATACCCAGTCACGGAGCTTGAAGTTAACCTTCTGATGACCCTTGCCCTCTTTTGTCAGCCACTCGGTAATTGCAACCTTTGCCTCATCAACAGTCATACCTGTTAAGAATGATGAGTTAACAAGCTTGCCTGTGTAGCAATCGGTAAACGCCTCATTTTCAACACCAACCTCTGAGCCTGCAACAACCTCGATAATAGGCAAATCAAATTTCTTTGCAAACTCCCAGTCACGTGTATCGTGAGCAGGTACAGCCATAATTGCACCTGTACCATAAGATGTAAGAACATAGTCTGAAATGAAAATAGGAATTTCAGTATCATTAACAGGGTTAATACCCATAACGCCCTCAAGCTTAACACCTGTTTTATCCTTGTTAAGCTCAGTGCGCTCAAAGTCGCTCTTTCGTGCAGCCTCCTGCTGATAAGCACGAACAGCATCAAGGTTAGTGAGCTTGTCAGCCCATTTCTCAATAAGCGGGTGCTCAGGTGAAATAACCATATATGTAGCACCGAAAAGAGTATCAGGGCGTGTTGTATAAACAGTGAGAGTATCACCGAGTGTAGTGCCGAAATCAACCTCAGCACCTGTTGAGCGACCAATCCAGTTTTTCTGCTGAACCTTAACTCTGTCAATAAAATCAAGGTCATCAAGGTCATTTACAAGTCTGTCAGCATATTCTGTGATTTTAAGCATCCACTGACTCTGATTTTTTCTGATAACCTCACTGCCGCAGCGCTCGCAAACACCGTTAACAACCTCTTCATTAGCAAGAACGCATTTACAGGAGGTGCACCAGTTAACAGCCATTTCCTTTTTATAAGCAAGACCCTTTTTGAAGAGCTGAAGAAAAATCCACTGTGTCCATTTATAATAGCTTGGGTCAGTGGTATTAATCTCACGTGTCCAGTCAAAGGAGAAGCCAAGAGCCTGAAGCTGTGATTTGAAATGAGCTACATTATTTTTTGTAACCTCTTCAGGGTGAATATGATTTTTAATAGCAAAATTTTCTGTTGGCAGACCGAAAGCATCCCAGCCCATAGGATAAAGAACATTATAACCCTGCAGTCTTTTTTTACGTGCAACAATATCAAGTGCAGTGTAAGAACGTGGGTGACCTACATGAAGTCCCTGACCTGACGGATAAGGAAATTCAACAAGGCAGTAAAACTTAGGCAAAGTATAATCCTGCTTTGCGGCAAAGGTATTTTGTGAATACCAGACATTCTGCCACTTAGTTTCAATCTTTTTAAAATTGTAATCCATAGTATATTAATCCTCCAAATAATTTGTAATATCTATTTTTTGTCCATCCTCCCAAAGACGCTCAAGCTGATAAAAATCACGCTGATCCTTGTAAAAGATGTGAACAACAACAGAGTTATAATCAAGGCAGACCCAAGGTGTTTTTTCACCCTCAATATGATGAGGCTCAACACCCTCAAGAGATAGCTTATATTCAACCTCTTCAGCCAGTGCCTTAACCTGAGTTGAGCTTGTACCTGTAGCAATAACAAAGTAGTCGGCAAGAATTGTTAAATCAGTTATGCCAATAACCTCAATATTTTCGCCCTTTTTACTGTCGATAGCCTTAACAGCGGTTTTTACAATATCTTTAACTTCCATAAAACACTTTCCTTTTATTTAAAATTACTTATCATTAAAATACGTATTCAATATCCAGTTATATGCATTGACAGTTTCAGGGTGGAGTGTGCTGTTCTTTTTTATGTTAGAAACAATAGTATACTTTGTTGCATAAAGCATACCAAACTCCTTGCCCTTTTCAGCCTCTGCTCTGATATTATCAATATCATCATAATCCCTGTCGGCTGAAATAAAATCTGCCAGATAAACAATTTCATCAAGCAGTGTCATATCTGCTCTGCCTGTTGTGTGATAGCGTATTGCATTCAGTATTTCATCGTCCTCAATACCAAGAACAGTTTTAGCATATGCCGCACCTGAAATCTGATGATAAAACTTTTTCTTTGATTTCTCAAAATCAGTTATTGTCATACCCGCTTTTTCAATAATTTCAAGCTGCTCTTCCTTTGTGCTTTCCTTGCATACGTCGTGAAGAATTCCTGCAACCTCTGCCTTTTCCTCGTCAGCACCATATTTTTTTGCAAGTGCCTTTGCACTTTCAGCAACACACAAAGAATGATAAAAGCGGTAATCACTTAGTCTTTCTTTTATTATATTTTGATATTCATTTATATTATACACGATAAAGTCCTTTTTCTGAAATATAATCAAATACTTTTTTTGGCAGTAAAACAGACGCATCACCGCCGCTTTTTATTAAATCACGTATTTCGCTTGAGCTTACTCTCATCACAGCACGGCTTGACATATAAAAGCTTTCTTTAATACCGAGCCTTTCTGCACTTTTTATAATAAGCTGCTTTTCCTCTTCGTTCTCTCTTGCTGCGGTGCACAGTGTCACCATATTAAGAATATCGGAATATCTGTACCACTTGTCAAAATTAATAATCTGGTCAGCACCGATAATCAGAAAGAAATCAGCATTTGGGTAAAGCTTTTTAAGCTCAACAAGAGTATTATAGGTATATGATTTTTCTGACCTTTCAAACTCAATAGTTGAAATTTCATATGGCTTATTTTCAACAGCCAGCTTAAGCATATTAAACCTGTGCTCACGTGAAAGCAAGCCCTCACCGCTTTTATGGGGAGGATTAGCCGTCGGCACAAAAAGCAGCTTATCAAGCCCTAAAGCTTCATAAAACTCATCTGCAATATTAAGATGCCCATTGTGAACAGGATTAAAGGCTCCGCCGAATATTCCTATTCTCATTATTTTTTACCACGATATTTCGGGCGGTCATAGACCGCATAGGGATTTTTCTCTTCCTTTTCCCTCTGACGCTGGCGCATACCTTTAATTTTTACTTTTTTCTTTGCAGTTGCTTTAGCATTTCCTGAGCCGCGTTTTTTCTTTTTCTCAGCAATACGTTCCTCGTCTGCCTCACGATAAAGAACAATAATTCCGCCGATAACCTGAATAACCTCAGCCTGCAGTCTTTCAGCGAGCTGACCCGCAAGCACCTTTGGTCCTTCAGGTGCAGTTTCAAGGTGAACACGTATTTTAATAAGCTCCCTTGCATCAAGAGTATCATCAATCTGTGTAATCAGATTATCGCTGATACCCTCTTTACCAAGCTGAATAATCGGCTCAAGTGAATTAGCCTTTGCTCTCCACGCCGCACGTTCCTTTGATGTCATATAAGTTTCTCCAATTCTTTTGTAAATAATCTCAAAGCCTTTCCTCTGTGGCTTATTTTATCCTTTTCCTCTGCGGTATATCTGCCGAAGGCTCTTCCTTCAACAAGGAACAGCGGGTCATAGCCGAAGCCCTCATTGCCGTCACGCTCAAAACCGATATAACCCTCACACTCACCACGAACAATTATTTCTCTTCCGTCAGGGAATTCACAGCAGATTGCACACACATAGTGAGCTGATCGTTTTTCCATAGGTACACCATCAAGCTTTTCAAGAAGAAGGTCATTATTAAGCTCGTCATTGCCGTGGTCACCTGCAAAGCGTGCTGAAAAAATACCAGGTGCACCATCAAGGTAATCAACACAAAGTCCTGAATCATCAGCAATAGCAGGCATATTAGTTTCCCTGCAGGCAGCAACTGCCTTTATCTTTGCATTAGCCTCGAAGGTGTCGCCATCCTCCTCGACCTCCTCAAGAGTTATGCCAAGCATTTTTGCAGTAACAACATTAATGCCAAGGGGTGATAAAATACGCTGCATTTCTGCAAGCTTTTTCATATTATTTGTTGCAAGAATAAAATCCATAATTAATCCTCATTAGTTATAAAGTTTGTAATATCCTCATCATCCTCAGGCACCTTAGCATCAAAAAGTCCTGCGGCAAAGGCATCAGCATCAAATGGCTGTAAATCCTCAATTCTTTCACCAACACCCACAAATTTAACAGGAACATCAAGCTCATTGTTTATAGCAAGAACAACGCCGCCCTTTGCTGTACCGTCAAGCTTTGTAAGCACTATACCTGTAATGCCTGCTGCCTCCTTGAAATCCTTAGCCTGATTAACGGCATTCTGACCTGTGGTTGCATCAAGCACAAGCAGAATTTCCTTTGAAGCATCAGGAAGCTCTCTTTCAATAACACGTGAAATCTTGTTAAGCTCATCCATAAGGTTTTTCTTATTATGAAGTCTGCCTGCGGTATCAATGATTATAACATCTGCACCCCTTGCCTTACCTGCCTGAATAGTGTCATAAACTACTGCGGCAGGGTCAGAGCCTTCTGCATGCTTTATAAGGTCAACATCTGCTCTGTCAGCCCATACCTGAAGCTGCTCAATAGCAGCAGCACGGAAGGTATCTGCAGCACCGAGAATAACCTTTCTGTTCTGTCCCTTTAATCTTAATGCAAGCTTACCGATTGTTGTGGTTTTGCCGACACCGTTAACACCTATCATTAAAATAATTGACGGCTTTGAACGAAGTCTTAAATAGCTACCACCCCATACAATACCTGAAACTATATCCTTCATAGTTTCACGCACCTGCTTAACATCCTTGATTTTATCATTCTCAATTTTTTCTTTTAAATTACGTATAATTCTTTCGGCAGTCGGCATACCTACGTCGCCCATAATCAGAATTTCTTCAAGCTCATCAAAAAGCTCATCGGTAATCTCCTCATAGGATTCAATCACCTCATCCATCTGAGCGGTTATGCCCTCATCTCTGGTTTTCTTTAAACCCTTTTTAAATATTGAAAAAATGCCCATACATTCACATCCTTATTAGTTTTATTCTTCAAGACCCATCTGAGCAGCAAGCTCCGCTGTCTGTAATTCAATAAGCTTTGACACACCCTTTTCCTGCATTGTTACACCATAGAGGACGTCTGCCTCCTCCATTGTACCACGACGGTGTGTAATTGAAATGAACTGTGTTCTGTCTGTCATTTTACGCATATATTTTGCAAAACGTTCAACGTTGACATCATCAAGTGCAGCCTCAACCTCATCATAAATACAGAATGGTGCAGGCTGTACCTTAAGCACGCTGAAAAGTAATGCCATTGCAGCAAGCGACTTTTCACCGCCTGAAAACAGGCTGATATTCTGTACTGCCTTACCCGGCGGCTGAATATTGATTTCGATTGCCGACTCAAGACAGTTATCAGGATTTTCAAGCCTGATTTCGCCCTTACCGCCGCCGAAAAAGTCGGCAAAGCAGACCCTGAATTCTTCGTTGATTTTATTGAACTTTTCAAGGAACTTTTCACTCATTGAAGCGGTTAAATCCTCAATAATTTTCAAAAGCTCATTCTTGGATTTCTCAATATCATCAATCTGCTCCTTAAGGAATTCGTATCTTTCAGATACTTCCTTATATTCCTCAATAGCTCCAACGTTAATTGAACCTAAGCCCTTTATTGCAACCTTGATTTCGTGAAGTCGCTTTTTGGCCTCGCTCATATTTTCAATTTCAATATTAAGTGCTTCTGCTTCACGACGTGTCAGCTCATACTGTTCAAAGAGCATATCGTTAAGCTCGTCATATTCCTTACGCATTGCAATCTTACGCTCGTCAAGACGAACAAGCTCACCAGACAGCTTTTCACGCTCCTGTCCCTTATTTCGCTCAAGCAGACGTAATTCGCCTGAACGTTTTTCAAGGCTGTTACGCTCTTCGATGCTATCAGCAATCTGTGCGTTTGAGTTTTCTGCATTTTTACGAAGCTCATCAGCCTGTGCCTTAACCTCATTAATTGACAAAAGCAGACTGCTGTTTCTTTCCTCAAGAATTTTTATTTCATCCTCAATTGATTTAACTCTGTCGCTCTGAGAATTTTTGCGGATTTCAAGCTCCTCAATTGACAGCTTTGCCGATTCAGTATCCTTGGCAATTGTAACAAGGTCAAGGTTAATCTGCTGAGCTATCAGCCTGTATTTCTCACGCTTTGCATTGATTTCCTCTGCATTGCCGCTTGTCTTTGTAAGTTGTGCCTCTGCTGCTGCAATCTCAACTTCAATTTTTTCAGCTTCAGCCTCACTGGCTTTGTTTATCTGCTCAAAGCCTGCAATACGTTCATCTGCATTATTTTTTTCTGCAACAAGGCTTTCGCTCTGTGCACGCAGTGAATCAAGCTTTTCTTTTATCAGTCTGTGCTCGCCCTGTGAGCGGATAAGCTCCTCTTTTGCCTGCTGCATATCAACCTCAGCACCCTGAAGCTGAGCCGCCGCATAGTTAGCATCCTCAAGTGCTGTTTTAAACTCAGCCTTGAGTGCATTAACCTTATCCTCGAGCACATTTGCCTGAGCATTCAGCTCGTCAATCTGATTTGACCTTGAAAGTATACCTGCACGCTTTGACTGTGAGCCGCCTGTCATTGAGCCGCCGGGATTAATAACCTGACCGTCAATAGTAACAAGCTTAAATCTGTTATTGTATCGTTTAGATATACCGATAGCACAATCCATATCTTCAACAATAACAACTCTGCCAAGCAGGTTTGAAATTATATTTTTATATTCACTTTTACATTCAACCAAATCCGAGGCAATGGCAACAAAACCTAAATTATCATCAAGGTCCTTTTCGTCAAGATTTCTCGGCTTGATTGCTGAAATCGGAAGGAATGTCGCACGACCTATTCGGTTATTTTTTAGGTAGTAAATTGCACGTTTAGCATCAGCCTCATTTGTTGTTACAATGTTCTGCATCGCTGCACCGAGCGCAACCTCAACTGCAACTGAATACTCATTGTCAACGGTTATAAGCTGTGACAAAGGACCGTGTATACCTGAAAGTGCATTGCTCTGTGACTGCTTCATAACAGCCTTGACAGCACCTGAAAAGCCCTCCATATTCTTTTCAAGGTCTGTTAACATTTTCGCCCTTGACTGCTTCTGTGACAGCTCAAGATTAAGCCTTTCAAGCTCTGCCTTGATTTTGTCAGCCTTTGCGGTTTTATTTTCAAGCTTCAGCTTATAGCCTGAAAGTGAATTGTTGTTTTCGTCAATACGGCTTTGAAGAAATAAAAGATTTTCATAGCTTTCATTCATATGTGCCTC
>DBFOUY010000204.1:0-5193 GCA_048365975.1 Eubacterium sp. | reverse complement strand
CCAAGTTTTTCCATAACTTTACCAGAGCGTGGATTCTCAACTGCATGATAACTGCATATTTTATTGACCCCAAGCTCATTATGAGCATAGTCAACGATTGCCCTCATAGCTTCAGTGCAATAGCCCTTGTGCCAGTAATCATAATGGAAATTATAGCCTATGCCCCAGTATCCTTTCATAATTTTATTAGGACCTATGCCGCCTGTGCCTATAACTCTGTTTTCACTTTTCAGCACAAAAGCCCAGTTCCATTCCTGTTTATCAACCAAGGTTGATTTTATCCAGTCCTGTGTTTGCTTTATATCGGTATGTGTAGGATAACACATATACCTTGCAACACGCTCATCACTGCACCAGCTGAAGCATGCTTCTGCATCATCAAGCGTTATAGGTCTTAATATCAATCTTTCCGTTTCCAATATCGGTTCTTTGAACATAATTTCCAACCACCTTTATATTTATTAATATTATTTTATAAACTTTTCATATTCAATTAATGTCATACGCTTATTAATTTTCTTTTCATTTTCCAAGGGTATATAGCCCATTTTTTCATAAAGGTGGCAGTTCTTCTTTTCTTCCTTAATTGTATTAAGCCACCATCGTTTATTATTTGGGAAAAGATATTCTGCAATTCTTATTGCCTGCTGTGCAACTCCCCTGTTCTGAAATTCTTTAAGAACAAAAAGCCTTGCAAGCTTTGCAGTTTCATTTGTAATACTGACCCAGATTTCACCGGCAGCATTTCCGTCAAGTACAATCCAGAACATATATAAATCGGGATGATTATAAAAATCGTTAAACCTTTTAAAGCTTTCAAATACGGGATTTATTCTGTCATAGTATTTTAAGAACGTAGGCAGAAAGCCCTTACGGTGCATTCTGTATGCTTTTTTCAGCTCGTTTCGTTCAATAGATTTCAGCTTAACCATAATTCAACCTCCCGTAAAAAAATAACTGCTGATGAACTAAGTGTTCATCAGCAGTTTTAAAATTAATATAAAATGATGAAATCAACTGCTATGAACACAACCCAAATAAGCCCATGCATACTGCATAGGTGCAAATGAGTTATGAAGTTTAACAGTTAAATTAAACATAATAATTACCTCTTTTTGACATAATATCACAGCAGACATAAAATGTCAAACATTTTTTTACAAAATTGTTCCGCCGCCGAGCACAGTGCTGCCGTCATACAGAACAACTGCCTGTCCTCTTGTTATTGCCCTTTGCGGTTCATCAAAAACGATTCTTACATTATTATCATCAAGAATAAATGCAGTTGCAGGCTGCTCCTTCATATTGTAGCGCACACGTGCAAAGCACCTGATTTCCCTTTCAGCCTCAGGTATAAGCCAGTTGAAATCATCGGCGGTAAGCTCCGCAGAAAAAAGCTCATCATTAGTGCAAAGAGTAACAGTATTATTTTTAATATTCTTATCAGCCACATACATAGGCTTGCCAAAAGCTACACCAAGTCCTTTTCGCTGACCGTTTGTATATCTTATAATACCCTGATGTTCACCAAGAATATTGCCGTTTATATCAATAAAATTACCCTTAGGATATGTTTTGCCAAGATAATTTTCAATAAACTTTGCATAATCGCCGTCAGGCACAAAGCAAATATCCTGACTGTCCTTTTTGCGAGCATTCAAAAAATTATTTTGTTCAGCTATATTTCTGATTTCATTTTTTGAATAATAGCCGAGAGGAAAAAGAATATGCGAAAGCTGTTCCTGAGTTAACGAATAAAGAACATAGCTTTGATCCTTTGAGGCATCCTCACCCTTTTTAAGATAAAACCAGCCGTCTTTTTCTTCAACCTTAGCATAATGACCTGTTACAACATAATCAAAACCAAGCTCTTTCATCTTTTGAAAAAGTCTTTTGAATTTTAAATGCCTGTTGCAGTCAATACAGGGATTTGGTGTTCCGCCGTTTTCATAAGTAGCAATAAACTTATCAATAACCTTTTCTTTAAATTCATCTTTAAAATTAAAAACATAATATGGCATTGAAAGTCTGTGAGCCACAGAGCGTGCATCCTCAATATCATCAAGTGAACAGCAGGTTTTCTCACTGCTCATTACAATATCATCATTGTCATAAAGCTTCATCGTTGCACCGATACAATCGAAACCTTGTTCCTTCATCAAAAAAGCAGCAACGCTGGAATCAACGCCACCGCTCATTGCGATAATTGCCTTTTTACTCATAAATTAACCAAGCCTTATCATTTCATCAATACATCTTTTAGCACCCTTGTAAATTTCTTCATCGAGCACAATTTCCTCGCCAAAGGTACCTTTACAGCAATTGAGAACATCAACAAGAGTTGTAGCTTTCATATTTTCACAGATACAGTGCTTTGAAAGCGGATAGAATTTTTTATCAGCACACTCAAGCTGAAGATGTGTAACAATACTGTTTTCAGTACCGATAATAAATTCCTTAGCACTGCTCTTTTTAGCATAATCCATTATTCCTGTTGTTGAGCCTGCATAGTCAGCAAGTGCAACAACCTCAGGCTTGCATTCAGGATGAACTAACACCTCAGCATTCGGATAAAGTGCTTTAGCATTTTTCACATCCTGTGCAGACATTCTTGCATGAGTCGGACATCCGCCATTCAAAAGCTTAAAGTTCTTTTCAGGAAGCTGTTTTGCAATCCAGTCGCCTAAATTGCAGTCAGGAATAAATAAAATATTATCATTATCAATTTTTTTGCAGATTTCAAGTGCTGATGACGAGGTAACGCAAACGTCACAAATTGTTTTAAGCTCACTTGTAGTGTTAATATAAGCAACAACAGTATAATCAGGATATTGCTCTTTAACCTGTGCAATATCATCCTTACTCATCATTTCAGCCATAGGACAGCCTGCAGTCGGATTTGACAAAATAACCTTTTTATCAGGTGAAAGAATTTTAACAGTTTCTGCCATAAAGCGGACACCGCACATAATAACAGTTTTATTCTGCACCTGAGAAGCCTTGACAGATAGTGCAAAGCTGTCACCTGTGAAATCAGCAACCTCTAATATTTCAGGTGACTGATAACAATGTGCTAAAATACAAATATCTTTTTCCTTTTTTAACTCTAAAATCTGATTCTGAATATCCTTAATACTCATTATAACTCTCCGCAGCAATCACAATTACCATCACAAAACAGTGAAGCATCATATGATATGCCCTTTTTATCATAGTAGTTTTTAACTGCCTTTTTGACAGCCTCTTCTGCAAGAACGGAGCAATGAATCTTAACCGGCGGCAAACCGTCAAGTGCTTCAACAACAGCCTTGTTTGTAAGCTCCAACGCTTTATCAACAGGCTGACCCTTAATCATTTCAGTAGCCATTGAGCTTGAAGCAATTGCTGATGCACATCCGAAGGTGTTAAACTTGACATCCTCAATAATTCCGTCATCTGACACCTTGATATATATTTTCATAATATCGCCGCATTTTGCATTGCCGACCTCACCGACACCGTCTGCATTTTCAATTTTACCAACATTTCTTGGATTTGTAAAGTGGTCCATTACTTTTTCTGAATAAAGTGACATATTTTTTCTCCCAAACTATTTATTTTCGCTGATAATTTTCTCCCAAACAGGTGACATTGAACGCAGATATGCAACAACATCACTGATTGCATTTATCATATAATCAATTTCTTCCTCAGAGTTATTCTCGTTAATTGACAATCTGAGTGAGCCGTGTGCAATCTCAACAGGCACGCCGATAGCGAGCAGAACGTGCGACGGATCAAGGCTGCCGCTTGTGCAGGCAGAGCCGCTTGATGCTCTTATTCCTTTCATATCAAGCAGCAGTAAAAGACTTTCGCCCTCAATGCCTTCAAAGCACATATTAAGTGTTCCGGGCAAATGGTTTATCATATCACCATTTATTCTGCTGCGTTCAATCCTCTTAAGTCCGTCAGCAAGCCTGTCACGCAGTGCAGTAATTTTTTCTGTGTTGCAACTCAGATTATTAACCGCTTCCTTAAGTGCTGCTGCCATACCTGCAACAGCAGGCAGGTTTTCTGTTCCTGCACGCTTGCCCCTTTCCTGTGCACCGCCGTCAATCAGATTTTTAAGAGATACTCCTTTTCTTACATAAAGAAAGCCGACACCCTTTGGTCCGTGGAATTTATGGGCAGAGGCAGACAGCATATCAACATTCATATCATTGACGTTTACGGGGATATGACCGATAGCCTGCACAGCATCAGTATGAAATATAACTCCCTTTTTTTTACAAATTTCACCGATTTTATTAATCGGCTGAATTGTGCCTATTTCATTATTAGCTGTCATAATTGTAACAAGACAAGTCTTGTCACTAATTGCATTTTCTACATCTGCAGGATTAACAATACCATCAGAATAAACATCAAGCAGTGTTATTTCAAATCCCTCTTTTTCAAGTGAAGACAAAGTATGTAAAATCGCATGATGCTCAAATTTTGAGGAAATAATGTGATTTTTCCCTTTTCTTTTTCCTGCATAAGCAGCTGACCTCAAAGCCTGATTGTCAGCCTCGCTGCCGCCTGATGTAAAATAAATTTCTTTTGGTGATGCACCTAAAACAGCTGCAATTTCTTCTCTTGCAGTTTCAAGATGCATTTTTGCAAGCTGACCGTCACTATGCAGTGATGACGGATTACCCTGAATTTCAGTTAAAAACGGCATCATTGCATCCAAAGCCGTTTTACTTAATTTTGTAGTTGCAGCGTTATCTGCATATATATCAAAGCTACTCATAATCATAACCTACCTTTCGAGTAGGAATATACCACTTATTCCCTACTTTGTCAATATGTATTGTAGTTTTATTTAAAAAATATATAAATTAATAACAAAAAGAGAGGGCATAAAGCCCTCTCTATACAATATTAACTGTTATTCTGAAAACAGAGGTGTTGACAAATATCTGTCACCAGTATCAGGGAGAAGAGCAACGATTGTTTTGCCCTCGTTCTCAGGTCTTTCAGCAAGCACTTTAGCTGCATGCAATGCCGCACCGCTTGAAATACCTACAAGCACACCCTCCTGCTTTGCAAATGCTCTGCCTGCAGAAAAAGCATCTTCATTTTCAACAGTAATAATTTCATCATAAACTGATGTGTCAAGTGTATCAGGAACAAAGCCTGCACCTATTCCCTGAATCTTATGAGGACCTG
>DBFOUY010000203.1:0-20087 GCA_048365975.1 Eubacterium sp. | reverse complement strand
CACCCTTAGCAACAGTTTCACCGGCTGCAGGTGCCATACCGTGATTCTGCTTTACTGTATTAACAGCATAGCCCATATCATTATATATTTCAACGGTTGAAACAGTGAAGCCTGCTTCTTCAAGCTTTTTCTTAGCCTCCTCAAGGGGCAAGCCACCCACATCAGGAACCGGAGCAGTTTCAATTCCCTTGCTTACAGTAAGAACAATTTCTGTTCCCTCAGTAACTGTTTCACCTGCTTTGACACTCTGCTTGAAGATTATGCCCTCGGCAGCATCCTTTGAATATTCCTCTTCAAAAACAATTTTAAACTGCTGATTCCATGCGCCATTATTTTCAACATTACTGCGGTTATAGCCTGCATCAACAAAATTAGGGACATCATATGAGCCAAGCGTAACTGTTTCGCTCGGAGTATCATCGTTATTATTGTTACCCCTTGTAAGAACAACCGCACCTGCAACAGCAACCGCAATTATGCAGATAACCAGAATAATAATGGCAATTTTTTTGCCCTTACCGCCATTATCCTTTTCCTCATATTCAAACGGATAAGTGCGACGGACTTCCTCTCTTTCAGGCTGAATTTCCTTAGGCTCTTCCTTCTGAACGTGCTGTGCAGCGGCTGCCTGTACAGAAGGTGCGGCATTAAGAAGCTCTCTGAACGTGCTTACAGTCTGTATACGCCTTTCAGGATAAATCTGCAAGCCGCCGCCAAGTGCCTTGATAATATGTGTAGGAATATTTTCTGCAATGCTGTTGGGAATCATCAGCTTGTCATTTGTTTCTCTTGATTTTGCATCGGGAGGATTCTGACCTACCAAAGCTCTGAACACGCAGGCAGAGAATGCATAAATATCAGTTGCAGGGCACATTTTATGATTATTGTCATACTGCTCAAGTGCAGTATAGCCCTCATTAACATTGAACTCCAGCTCAGATGCAAATGCGTTTGCCTCAGAAATACAGAAGCCCTTTAATCTTATTTTTCCGTCACGGCAAAGCATAAGATTATCAGGACAGATGCCACCGTGAATTATGCCGTTTGAATGAAGTGCCTCAAGAGTGGTAAGCACAGGCATAAACATAATCTGAGCCTTTTCCCAAGTAATACGGCCATCAGGGATTCTAAGCAGAAATTCCCTGAGACTGATTGAATCAACATATTCCATAACAGCATAAGCTGTTGAATTTGCTTCAAAAACATCATAGGTTGTTATTACAGCAGAAAGATTATGCATTTTAATTATGGCTGTCCACAGATTAATAAACGATGTCTTATATTTATCAAAGCTGTTTTTATATCTTTCTCTTATATGAATATCATTATTGCCCTCAAGCCTGTTGGCAATACCTTTAGGCAGAAACTCCCTTACAACAACCATATTATCAAGCTGTGTATCATAAGCCATATAGGTAACAGCATCACTTTCGTGGTGAGAAACAGCACCTATGATATATCTGTCATTAAGAACAGTTTTAGGCTGAAGATAAAGCATATCAGGCTGAGTATCGTTATCGTAGCCGCAGCTTTCACAAATATTACCGCTTGTCAGTTCATTAAAGCAGTTCAAACAAAGATTATCTATATCCTTCAAATTATTCACTCCGTTTACAGTACAAGATAAAACTTATACATTATTAGATTTATAATACCAATCATAAATGCCTTTGTCAAGAATAACAGAGATTTTTAACCATGCCGTAAATTAATATTAACATTATAATTGAATATAAGTGATATTTATAGTATAATAAGTACATTATAGGGTGACAAAATCTGACCCTGATGGAAAGGAAATAACTATGGCATCATTTGCATTAATAAAAGAGCTGTCTGAAAAAAAGGACAAAAACGGCAATGGTTTTTTGGACCTTATTGTAATAGGCAGTGATAAAAAAGAATACCCTGCAAAAATATGGAGATTTGACAATAACGGTCAATTTGAAGCAAACGACGTTATTGAGATTGAATATACAGTAGACAACTACAAGGGGAAAACTCAGCTTAATATTACAACAATTAAAAAAGCACCTGATGATATGATTTCTGAATTTGTTCCGAGCAGTGAATATGACGGAAAAGCTGTATTCTCAATGCTTTTGTCAAAGGTCAACAATTTCAGTGACGATGTGCTCAAATCAATAGTATCAAAAATACTTCTCGACAACCGTGAAGCACTGGAGGTATACCCTGCTGCATACAGACTCCACCATGCAATTGTAGGCGGTCTTATGCTCCACACAGCATCTATTGTTCAGATGGCTGAAAAAACCTGCACTGTTTATCCTAACATAAACAGAGAGCTGCTTTTATCAGGTGCAATACTGCACGACGTAGCAAAAACCTTTGAAATGAACACCGCAAAAAGCGGACTTTGCAGCGGTTACACCATAGGCGGAGAGCTTATCGGTCACCTTGTAAAGGGTGCTATGTATATTGAGGACACTGCCAAAGAGCTTGGCATCAATGATGAAAAGGTAACTCTTCTTGAGCATATGGTATTATCTCATCATGGTGTGCCTGAATACGGATCACCGGTAAGACCTATGTTTCTTGAGGCTGAGATTTTATCAGCACTCGACAGTCTTGATGCAACAATATTTGAAATCAACAATGCAACAAGCAAAATAAACACAGGTGCATTCACTGAAAGACAGTGGGCACTTGATAACAGGAAGCTGTTTAATCACGGTCTTTCTTCAACAGAGCATAAAGTCAATTTAGGAGAGTAACTGTAAATATGGAAAATATAGTTAACGAAAGCTGGACCGAAATTGCAATAACAGTCGAAACAACAGATATTGAAATTGCAGGCAATATTGCGAATATGGTTGTCCCCTACGGAATTTATATTGAGGATTATTCCGACTTAGAGGGCGAGGTTATGGAAATCGCCCACATTGATTTAATTGAAGAAGAGCTTTTAAAGGCTGACAGAACAAAGGGTATTATTCATGTTTATGTTAACCCTCACGAAAATCCGCTGGAGGCTGTATCATTCATTAAAGAAAGACTTGATGCACAGAATATTTCATATGATATTAAAATAGCCGACTGTGCCACAGAGGACTGGGTCAATAACTGGAAGCAGTATTTTCACCCTATGCCGATAGGCAACAAGCTTCTCATCCGTCCTACATGGGAGGATGAATATGATGCAGGCGGAAGAAAGGTTCTGCATATTGAGCCGGGGCTTGCTTTCGGCACAGGCAGCCACCCCACCACAAAGCTTTGCCTTGAAACCTTGGAAAATTATGTTGATGAAAATTCAACAGTGCTTGACATCGGCTGCGGCAGCGGTATTCTTTCAATAGCAGCCCTGCTGCTCGGTGCAAAAAATGCCTTCGGTGTTGACATTGATTCACTTGCAGTTAAAACAGCAATGGCAAATGCTGAAGAAAACGGCTTTGATGGGGCAAAGTTCAATGTTGTTCAGGGCAATCTCAGCGATAAGGTTGACGGCAAATATAATCTGATAGTTGCAAATATTGTTGCCGATATTATTATGGAATTCAACAAGGAAGTCGGCAGATTTCTCACCAACGACGGAATTTATATCACAGGTGGTATAATTGAAACACGTGAGGATGAGGTGCTTTATTCCTTTGCACAAAACGGATTTGAAGTTATTGAGCGTTTTGAGGAAAAGGGCTGGCTTGTATTTGTTGTTAAAAAATCATAATAACCATTCAGAATTTAAAAAGACAGAGTGTTAAAAACTCTGTCTTTTTAGTTTAAACTATTATTCGTCTATACCATTCAGCTGCTTCCAGTGGATTTTGCAATATTCTTTTCCATCAATAGGAGGATATTTTTCGTCATCAACCCTTGCAGCATTATAACAGTTATAATCACCATCATATGCACAAGGCTGTTCTCCGCCCTCGCTGAGTGACGGAATAAATGCTGAAAGGAAAATTGCAAATACTGCAACAGTAACAGCAGCCTTGGCAATTTTGCTGCGCTTATCATCATCAACATTCTTAAACAGCTTTCCTGCATCAATCTTGTCATTAAGCTTGATTTTCTCAAGTATTACAATAGCAAGCTTCATAAGGAAATAACCGAGGATACCTGCAACAGTACCAACAATCAAGCCTGCAATAACGTCTGTTGAATAGTGCACCATTAAGTAAATACGGCTGCCTGCTGTGCAAAGTGCAAGTGCAGGGAATAAATAAGCAATCTTCTTTTTATCCTTCATAAAGCAAATGAACATACCCACTGCAATTTCAGTAACACCTGTGGTATGACCTGACGGGAAGGAATAATCACTTTCAGACAAAGCACCCGCACCTAGATACCATTTCCAATAATCCGCATTCTCCTGAAGAGTATTATACGGTCTTATTCTCAGTGCCATAGGCTTTACAATTATATTAGTTACAAGAGTACCGATAACAATTGCAAAAATTAAGGTTAAGCCGTATTTTCTTGTTTTCTTGAAAAGGCTGAGTGCAATGCCGACAATAACCATCGGAATTATAAAAGCCTCATCACCAAGTGTGGTAAAAAACTTTGCCACATAGGTTAAAAAATCATTCTGCATTGAGCCGAAAAAGTGAAATACCCACAAATCAAAATTGTAAAACACTTTGTCAATGCTTTCTCCTAAAGTTAAAAGAATAGGATTCATAAGTTTACCTCCTCTGAAATATAATGGTTTTGTTAGGGTGACAAGACTTGAACGATAAAAGATTTTGACTTGCTGATTTCACAAAATACTGCGTTAAAAACGCTCGACATACGCCAAAGTATACCTGCGCTTTTTGCCTTGTCTTTTGCAAAATCAGCTAAGGCAAAATTGCGCAGCACCTCAAATGAATAATTTTTAGTGCAATCGTTCATTTCTTTGATGCAGGCATACTGCCCGTATGGCAAGGCAAAAAATGGGCGAGTGTGCTGAAAATTATTCATTTGAGGCTTTATAGTTCAAGTCTTGTCACCCTTAAGCATTTATATCAAAACCAAACTTTACTAATATATATTATCAAAGTTCGGAAAAAATTTCAACATAAATTGTATTATGTTTGTTAATATTGTGGTAAAATGTTTATGGTAGTATATATCAAAATTGCAGAAAAGGAAATGATATGATAACAAATCCATATAAGGTGCTGGGTGTTCCTGATGGTGCAAGCGAAGAAGAATGTACAAAAGCATATAAAAAGCTTGCGAAAAAGTACCACCCCGACCTTAATCCTAATGATAAATCGGCAGAGGAAAAAATGGCGCAGATTAATGCTGCATATGACCAGATTAAAAGTGGTGCTGCCGATAATAATTACAATCCATATGCAGGCTTTTATGGTCAGAGCAGACAAAGCTCATCAAACAGTGCGCCTGACTATCTGACGTCGGCAGCACAGTTTATAAGAACAGGTCAGTATCAGCAGGCAGTTAATCTTCTTAATAATATTGAAGACAGAAATGCACGTTGGTATTACCTTTCTGCCCTTGCTAATATGGCACTTAATAACCGCTCTGTTGCTGAAGACCATATCCGCAGTGCATATGCGAAAGAGCCTGATAATCCCGCATACAGACGTGCTTATGAAAATATAACAAACGGCATTAATCCGCTTAATTCAAATCCATTTACAGGATATTACACATATCAGAGCTACGGCGGTAATGACAATGACAGCGATACAACCTATCAAAGACGTTATACTGTAAGACGAAACTCAAGCTGTCTTGGCAGAATTTTCAGAATTATTCTTGTTATTATTGCTGTCAGACTCATTTTCAGGCTGATACTTTCTTTCGGTTACAGAACACCGAGAAGATATTATTACAAACAACCCACAACACAGTATTCACAGCAATATGATTATAATGACAATTCAGAGATTTTCGGTGACAACAGCGGTGAGAAAGGAAACTTGTAGGTGACAATATGAAAGATTTTTTCAGAAATTTAGGGTACAAAATCCAGCGTTTTATGGTCGGCAGATATGGTGCTGACCAGCTATGGCGTGCTTTAATGATTTTCTATCTTATATCAATTTTGATAACAAACATTGTATACAGATTTTCAAAAATTGCTTATTACTCTCTGACTGTTTTATCACTTGCAATTATTGTTTTTGCAATTTTCAGAGTATTTTCAAAAAACATAGAGGCAAGAAGGAAAGAAAATCAGGAATGGCTAAGGATAACAGGAGGAATAAGACAGAAATTCCTTTTTGCAAAAGAACGCAGTAAGCAAAGAAAAACACACAAATTTGTAAAATGCAAACAGTGCAAAAAAGTATTAAGACTGCCGAAAAACAAGGGCAAATTAAATGTAAGCTGCCCTCACTGTAAAAATCAGTTTGTAGTCAATACAGGCAAAAAGGCATAACAAAAGGCGAGGAAAACCTCGCCTTTTAATTTTTATAATGCATTACTTTTTCAGAGCAATACCCTTTTCACCGAGTTTTGCAATAACTGAATCAGCAACATCCATAACCTCTTCCCTTGTAAGGGTTTTGTCAGGATGAGCAAAGGTTATTCTTGCAGTAATAGATTTTCCGTTGTCATCGTTGTAAACATCCACAACATTAACCTTTTTAACAAGCGGGCTGTTTGCTGACCTGATTGCTTCAATAATCGGAGCAAACTTTTCACTTACGAATGAAAGGTCAATTTCAATACCGGGATATTTTGACGGCTCCTCATAATTGATACTGTTATTAGCAAGCTTTGCAAATGCTTCAATATCAATTTCAGCAAATACAATTGAAGCCTTTTTATCTATCTTTTTAGAGATAACAGGATGAACAATTCCAAGCTTACCAAGCTGAACACCATTGCAGATAATATTATTAAGGTTGCGTGGATGCTCATATGAATGAACAGCGTCTGTCTTCTCAAACTGAAGAGCACTGTGCTTAATATCATCAAAAACAACAGCAAGTATATCACGAAGTTCAAAATAAAGTGCCTCAACAGACTTTGTTTTGCTGAACAGAGTAACTGCTAACTTTTTACGCTCATTGCAAAGATTATCAGCGTTAACGCCCTCAACAACTCTGCCGATTTCAAACACACCGAAATCTGTGTCAAAGCCTGTGTTAGCCTTAACCTGACAAAGCTGTGTAGGGATTATTGATTTACGGATTGTTTCAATATTAGGGTTTGTTGCATTAACAAGCTTAATATTGTCCTCAACCTCAATACCCAGTGCCTTATACTCATCATAATAAGCCCATACATAAGAATGAAGCTCGTGAAGTGAAAAACGCTTAACAAGAATATCCTTAATCTTATCCTCGTCTGTCTTTTCAACATCAGCTCTTACCGGATAAAGAGGAGCGTTTGCGGTATGAATATCAAAGTTATCATAGCCGTAAATACGTGTAATTTCCTCAATAATATCAGCCTTGATAGTAACATCCTTAGTTGCTCGCCAGCTCGGAACAATAACACTGAAATTATCGTCAGCAAGTGAAACAGTAAAGCCAAGTGAATTAAGAGTATTTACAATTGTATCGTTATCAATATCAATACCTGTGTACTTATCAACAAATGCTTTATCAAAGTCAAGCTTAACCTCATCATATTTAAAAGCATATTCATCAGTGAGTGATGAAACAACCTTAACACCGCTGTCAACATCAGTCATCAGCTTAACAAAGCGTGCAATTGCAGGCACTGTCATTTCAGGGTCAAGGCACTTTTCATAACGCATAGATGCATCTGTTCTGTGTGAAAGACGAACAGTTGACTTACGGATTGACACTGCATTAAAGGTTGCAGATTCAAGAGTGAGTGTTGTTGTATCATCAACAATCTCACTGTCAAGACCACCCATAATACCTGCAATAGCAACTGGTGTATTATCATTGCAAATCATAAGTGTTTCTTCATCAATATTTCTTTCAACACCGTCAAGAGTCTGGAATGTGAACGGCTCATCAAAACGCTTGATTCTTATTTTTTCAACCTTGCGTGAGTCAAAAGCATGCATAGGCTGACCCATTTCAAGCATAAGGTAATTTGTTAAATCTGCAAGGAAATTAATTGCTCTCATTCCGCAGTAGAACAGACGAATACGCATATTCACAGGTGAAACAGCAGTATTGATGTTTTCAACCTGCAAGCAGGAATATCTCTGACAGAGCGGATCCTCAATCTTCATATCAACCTTAGGAAGGTCATTGTACTTTGACAAGTCGACAGTATCAAGGGGCTTAAGCTCCCTGCCTGCAAGAGCTGCAAACTCACGTGCAATACCATAGTGACCCCACAGGTCAGGACGGTTTGTAAGTGATTTGTTGTCAACTTCAAAAACAATATCATCAATCTGATATAAATCCTTAATATCAGTACCATTTGGAGCATCCTCGGCAATATCCATAATACCTGAATTATCGTCGCTGATGCCGATTTCCTTTTCACTGCAGCACATACCATATGATGTATAGCCTGCAAGAGGACGAGGTGAAATCTCAATCTCACCAAGCTTTGCACCAACCTTGGCAAAAGCTGTTTTCATACCAACTCTGACATTAGGTGCACCGCATACAACATCTATCAGCTCAGCATCACCTGCATCCACCTTCAATAAATGAAGCTTTTTTGAGTCAGGATGATTTTCAACAGATTTAATTTCGGCAACAACAACGCCTGATAAATCACTGCCCTTAAAGAATATCTCATTTTCCACCTCTGCAGTTGAAAGGGAGAAACGGTGAATAAGCTCAAGCTTGTCAAGACCTGTGAAATCAACGAAATCACTGATCCAGTTCATTGATAAAAACATAATTATACTCTCCTTTCTTACTCATCATCGGTAAACTGTGACAGACTTTTAAGACTGCCGCTGTTTAAGTCACGAATATCTTTAATACCATATTTCATCATAACAAGTCTTGTTAAACCAAGACCAAAGGCAAAGCCTGTGTACTCGTCAGGGTCAATTCCGCCTGCCTTAAGCACCTCAGGGTGAATCATACCGCAAGGACAAAGCTCAAGCCATCCGCTGTGTTTACAGCTTGGGCAGCCGTCACCGCCGCAGATAAGGCAGCTTATATCAAGCTCAAATCCCGGTTCTACGAATGGGAAAAAGCCCGGGCGAAGTCTAACCTTAATATCCTTTTTAAACACCTCTGAAAGCATTGTTTTCATAAAATAAATAAGGTTTGATATAGATATATTCTTGTCAACCATTACACCCTCCATCTGGAAGAAGGTGTTTTCGTGACAGGCATCTGTTGCCTCATTCCTGAAGCAGCGACCCGGGAAAATTGCCTTAATCGGCACACCATCATTAACAAGTGCATCCTTATATTTTTTATAAATAGCGTTCTGTGCAGCCGAGGTCTGGCTCTTCAGAAGCTGTCCGTTTTCAAGATAATAGGTATCCTGCATATCTCTTGCAGGGTGATGCTTCGGAATATTGAGTGATTCAAAGCATTCGTAGTCTGTTACAACCTCACTGTAATCCTCAACAGTGAAGCCCATTGATTTGAATATACGTTCAACCTCACGCTGTACTAATGTAACAGGATGATATGAGCCACGCTCAAGCTTTGCAGGCATTGAAATATCAAATTCAGGCATTGAGTTGATTTCTCTTTCGATTTCCTTTTCCTTAAGCTCTGCTGTTTTTTCTGCAATTTTATTTGCAACAGCGCCCTTAAGCTCATTAACCTTTGCACCAAGCTCTTTTCTTTCCTCGTTTGAAAGCTCCTTCATACCCTTCAGCAAATCGGTTACACTGCCCTTTTTGCCAAGGTACTGAACACGGATACTTTCAAGCTCATTTGAATTTTCAATTTTTGAAAGCTCTGCTTCAAACTTTTCTCTGAGAGCTGTAATTCTGCTTTCCATAATTCCCTCCTAAAAAAATAAAAAACCTTCACCTCGTATGAGGCGAAAGTCTGCTTCCGTGGTACCACTCAAATTGCAATTTTATAATTGCCGCTCTATGCCTTAACGCAGCACTACGCCTGATTTAGTTACTCACCAGGGACTCCCGGGCTGAAATTCAACTGACAATCTGTATGTGCTCTCACCAACCGCACACTCTCTTAAACAGTATCATAAGCCTACTTACACCCGTTCACAGTCTTTAATTATTAATGAGATTATAAACCAAAAACCATTAATAAGTCAAGCATTTTAAAAAAAGTGTTGTAATTTTAGTAAAATTTGTATATAATTAATGTGTAATGCTTTAAAAGGAGGTGGCTTTACCTTGACTGATAAAACAATGACATTCAGAATTGGTGATGAAAAAGAGGATATTATGAAGGATACTTTGACCGAGGTATTTGATGCACTGCAGGAGAAGGGATATAATCCCATTAATCAGATAGTCGGCTATATTCTTTCAGAGGACCCCACATACATCACAACACACAAAAATGCAAGAAGCCTGATAAGGCGCATTGACCGTGATGAATTATTAGCGGCTATGGTAAAGTCTTATCTCGACTAAAAAAGTTAAAGGAGGGTTATCTTTGGCAGAGGGCAAAAAAGCAGAAAAATTCCTTGAATACAAAGGTAAACCTTTGGTTAGATGCGGCAAAACCATTTACTATGGCAATATGAACGACCCATATGTAATCTGTCTGAACATTATCAATGAGGATGACAGTATTGAGGATTTGAAGGTATCAGGCAAGGTGGCTATTCAGCTTCTTGACACTGATGAAAATGTATCACCAAAGGAAAAAATAGTTAAGAAAAGTGAAAAAGTCGGTCTTTTCAACGCATTAGACCTGGGTGCTGTATGGCTTGAAAGGGCTTTAAAGCAATCTTAATCAATTAGCTGATTGTGTGTATTTTGCAATCAGCTTTTGTTATATTAAACGAAGGGATAACACATTATGTATAAAGCATATGATAACAGATATGATAAAATGACATACAGCTACTGCGGTGAAAGCGGTCTTGCACTGCCGAAAATTTCTGTCGGACTATGGCAGAATTTCGGTATCAATGATGATTACGATACTATGAAGGACATTATTCTCACCGCATTTGACAATGGTGTAACTCATTTTGACCTTGCAAACAACTATGGTCCTGAGCCCGGCAGAGCAGAAATTAACTTTGGAAAAATATTTAAAGAAAACTTAAAGCCGTATCGTGATGAGCTGATTATCAGCACAAAGGCAGGCTATGAGATGTGGCAGGGTCCATACGGCGGCAGAGGCGGATCAAGGAAATACCTCACCGCATCCCTTGACCAGAGCCTTCAAAGAATGGGGCTTGATTATGTTGATATTTTTTATCACCACTGTATGACCCCTGAAACTCCGCTTAAAGAGACTGCACTTTGCCTGGCTGATATTGTAAGGCAGGGCAAGGCTTTATATGCAGGAATAAGCAATTATGATGGTAAAACAATGCACAAAATGCACCATAAATGTGATGATTTTGATGTTCCTTTTATAATAAATCAGAACAGATATTCAATATTTGACAGAACTATTGAGCACAATGATTTAATCAAGGAGGCTAACGATAAACACAAGGGTATTATTGCGTTTTCTCCCCTTGCACAGGGTCAGCTAAGCGATAAATTTGAAAACGGTATCCCTGAAAATTCAAGACTGTATGGCAATGAAAAGCTTCAGGCACATGTAGGTTATGACAGCCGCAGACCACATCAAATTAAAGAGCTTTGCAATATGGCGCACAGGCGCGGTCAGTCACTTTCGCAAATGGCAATCCAGTGGCTTGTACAGAATGAAAACATCACATCTGTTTTAGTCGGTGTTCACTCAAAAGAGCAATTGCTCGAAAATCTTAATGCACTTAATTTTCCTGAGCTTACAGAGGGTGAACTGATACAGATCAATGGTATTACAGGATAATAATCAAAACAAACAATTATAAAAAACTCAGAGGACTGAAAAATCAGTCCTCTGAGTTTTCTTATTATATACTAAAATTTAACTGTAACAACAGACTTTGCAGGAAGCTGAATATCGGCATCACCTGCTGAACCGTTCGCTGTTTTCTCAAGATTATATTTATCACTTGTGGTATAAACAGAATAATCATTATTAACGCTGAGCTTAGTCACTGCATCATTTTCTGTATTATTAACATAAACCACTGTTATAGTGTCATCAGGATTATAAAAAGCACAACTGTCTACACCCTCAACACCTGAGCTGCAGGCAAGGCGCACTGCACCCTCACGGATAAATTTTGAGAAATTGCCAAGACACCACAATCTTTTCGATGTCTGAATATCATTATGGTCATCAGGATTAAGATAAACAAGTCCGTCAGGATATACACCATATGAGCAGCCAAGCCACCAGTCCCACTCATTGGCATTAAGAATAGTCAAATCATCAACTATCACCTTTGCCATTGCGACACCATACTCAATACCCATACCATTTGTGCCGTCCTTTTCCTTTGAGATAAGGTCAAAAACGCCTGTATTTTCATCATTTGTCATCTGACAATACTCAGTTGCTGTGATATTATAATTTGAATATTTATCTGCAAGATATGCCGCAGTATCCTTTTTTGTATCTGTTGATGACCAATAGGAGTGCATACTTACATCCTCAAAATAATCTCTTAAAGCCTGATTTTTAAATACATATTTAGGACCTTTTCCGAGAATACAATCCATATAGGCCGCACAGCTTGAGCCCTTGCCTTCCATTGAGCCTGACTCAAACATTGAAATTTTTACACCATTATTTTTTTCAAGCTCAGAGCCTGCAAATTTATCAACCATTACATTATACAAGTCCCTTGCCTCTGTCTTTGAATAGTGACAGCCCTCCTGATTAACCGAGAAAGTGCCATCCTCATTATACCAGGCTGCCCAACTGTACTGAGGTTCATTGATAGGTGAAACGTTTATCACATTATAGCCCTCATTAACAAAGTGCTCTGCTACGTTATAGCAGTAATCTGCAAAAGGCTGATAGTTTGATGCGTCAAGATTTGTCACCCAGGGTTCATCCTCTTTTATTGCTGAGCCATAGCCAAGACCGTTTTTAGTCATACTTACAGGAGGAGAATTAGCAAAAAGAGTAACTCTTAAATCATCGCCTGCAAGTTCCCTTGCCTGAGCAAGACACTTCTGTGCAGCAGCATCAGCATTGAAATCATAGCTGCCGTCAGGCTGAAGAAAACACTCTGTGCCACGGTTTTCGGTCAGAATATGCTCATCGCCCTTAGAGCCTGCACCAAGATTATAACGATAAATATTAAGCCCTATACCCTTGTCCTTATCATATAGATAAGAAAGAATTTCCCTGCTGTTTTCCCAATTGCCGACATCCTGACTCCACCAGCAGCCAGAAGCACCGAAGCCGTTTATTTTCTGAAAAGAAACATTTTCGTCAATTACAGTAACATTAGTATTTATATTCTCATTAACTGCCGCACTTTCCTCATAGCTTCTCTTTTCATCCATACCTACAACCCCGAGCATTATGTAAGCACCTGCTGCAATAATCACCGCAAGCAACAAAGCAACAGCACTAACGATTATTTTTTTAGTTTTTGACATATTATACACCTCTAAAAAAATAACGGATACAGAATTAATTAAATAAAAATGTACCCGTTATAAATCAAATTAATTATACACCGCTGTAAGCATTAAATCCGCCGTCAACTGCAATATTAACACCGGTAATGAAGCCTGAATATTCCTCATCACAAAGGAATAAAAGTGTACCGTCAAGCTCCTCTGCCTCACCAAATCTGTTCATTGGTGTTGCAGCTAAAATCTTACCTGTTCTTTCTGTCGGTGAGCCATCCTCATTCCAGAGGAGTGCTGCATTCTGCTTTGTTGAGAAGAATCCCGGTGCAATTGCATTTACACGGATACCCAGCGGAGCAAAATGAACAGCCATCCACTCAGTAAAATTCTTAACAGCAGCCTTTGCCGCACTGTATGCAGGTATTCTTGTTAAAGGACGATAGGCATTCATTGATGTCACCATAATGATTGTGCCCTTTTCCCTTTCAGCCATATCCTTTGCAAACACCTGTGTAGGAATTAATGTGCCGAGGAAATTAAGGTTGAATACAAAGCTGATTCCGTTAGGGTCCAAATCAAAAAATGTTTTGATATTTTCATCCTTCTTAACAAGGTCAATCTTTTCAAGAGTATCCTTAGTGGTAGTGCCCTTTGGATTATTGCCGCCTGCACCATTAAGCAGAATGTCGCAGACACCAAGCTTTTCAGTAACAATTTCACGAGCCTTTTCCATTGATTCAAGCTCTAAAACATTGCAGCCGACTGCAATAGCCTCGCCGCCGTCAGCATTTATTTCGTCAGCACAAGCCTGTGCTGCTGCCTCATTAAGGTCAAGAACTGCTACACGGCAGCCCTGCTTAGCAAGGGTCTTTGCAAAAGAGCCGCAGATAACACCGCCGCCGCCTGTAACAACTGCAACCTTGCCTTTTAAATTCTCATGTGTCATTTCAGTTTTCCTTCCTTGATTTTTCTACTGCTTCCCAAAGACCGTTGAGATAGCTTACACCAAGCGCTCTGTCATAAAGTCCGTAGCCCGGTCTTGCAACCTCGCCCCATATCATTCTGCCATGGTCAGGTCTGATATAACCATCAAAGCCAACCTCCTGCAAAGCCTTGACAATTTCATACATATCGAGCGAGCCTGATGCGCTTTCGTGAGCAGTTTCATTAAACCACTGATTATTGATTGAAACATTTCTGAGGTGAGCAAAATAAATTCTGTCACCTGCTGCCTTGATAATTTCAACCATATCATTATCAGGGCTTGCACCGAGCGAGCCTGTGCAGAGTGTCAGACCGTTATACTTGCTTGGCACCATTTCAAGAAGCTTAACAACAGCATCCTTGCCTGTAATAATTCTCGGCAGACCGAAAATGCTCCACGGCGGATCATCGGGATGAATAGCCATTCTGACATCGCATTCCTCACATACGGGCATAATTGCCTCAAGGAAATACTTAAGGTTTGCCCACAAATCATCAGCGGTTATACCCTTGTATTTCTCAAAAAGCTCCTTAATTTCACCCATACGCTCAGTTTCCCATCCGGGCATAGCGTAGCCGTTTGAATTATCATCAATCTCTCTGAACATATCCTCAGGTGATTTGCCCTCAACCTGCTTGCCGTCATAGCAAAGGCAGGTTGAGCCATCAGGTAATGGCATATATAAATCAGTTCTTGTCCAGTCAAAAACAGGCATAAAGTTGTAGCATATAACCTTAACTCCGACCTTTGCCAGATTTCTGATTGATTTTTTATAGTTTTCTATTAACCCGTCACGGCTGGGCAGACCAAGCTTGATGTCCTCGTGAACATTAACACTTTCAATACATTCCATTGAAAGACCGGCTGCAGTGATTTCATCATACATTTTCTGTACATCTTCCATCTCCCAAGCCTCACCTGCAGGAAGATAATGGAGAGCAGGCACTACGCCGACAACACCGGGAATCTGCTTTATCTGTTCAAGTGAAACAGTGTCAAGCTTTTCACCGAACCAACGAAAAGTCATTTGCATAGAAATACCTCCTTTAATTTAATATTTATACACCCACATTTTACCACAACAGCTATTGCCTTGCAAGGCAAAATTATTTTCTTCTGATAATATATGAGCAGCTGACGGTGCATTTGTCATCTGCCAAATCATAATGCTCTGTTCTGTTGACAATCTCAAAGCCGTCAAACTCCTTTTGCTCAAGAAATCCGAGTCTTTTCTTGGCAAGCTCCTTTAACTCATCATCTGACAGTGTTTTTGGTGTTGTCTTAAAAAATCTTTCCTCGCATTTAGTATATCCAATAGGAAGCTCAACACCTTTTATTGTTAAAGATTTATAGCTCTCATGGGATTGCTCTCCCGTCTGCTTTTTGAAATACAGCGGAATTTCGGCAGTAAAAAACCTCAGCTTGTAATAATCCTTTGTACCCTTGACCGCAATATCCTTCTGCTCACGATTAACGGTAACATTCAGCTCACGTCTGAAAACTTCTATGCCCTGCAGTTTATCTTCATCTGCATCGGCATCCTGCTTTCTTGTTTCGTTAACCTCAATTCTTGCAGTCGTGCCGAATTTGTTAATATGCACCCATGAAAAGTCCTCAAAATCACTCATCATTTTCCAGCAAAGGTCTGTCCTGTCAACACTGCCCCACATAACACCTGTTTTAAAATTATTGTTTTCAAGATAGGTCAGTATAGCCGTATCGCTAACTCTGCTGTTGCCGACTATCTCAACATTCCATATGAAAGCATTTAAAAACGAGATAATTGCACAAAAACAAATTAAACCTACAAAAAAGCCGTATCTGTTTTTTAACGGCAAAAGAACAAAGGGCAATCCTTTTTTCTTAATTATTTTCACCACACCGCCGTGCTTATATGCAATACGATGTAATTTTTTATAATTTTTCAGATTGCATACGGCAGTTATATATTCACCGCAATCCTCAACGTCTCTCAGCTCAAAACCCTGAGCAAAGCAGTCAGTTATGAAATTCTCGCTGAAACCATTTTTAAATGAAAATTTAACATATCCGAAAATCCATCTGAATAAATAAATCAACTCAAAAACTCCATATATGTAATATTGCCCTCGATAATTGCCCCTTCCTTTGTGAAGGAGTTGATTTTTAAATCAAAGCCGTTAAACACAATTATCTGGCTGCCGAGACTGACGGATATTTTTGTATCACTGTACTCAATTACACTTTTTAATCCGTCAACAAGGCATTCGCCGCCTGCTATTTCAAGGCGTGGCTTACCGAATATGTAGTCAAATTCCTTTTTACTTTTACTATGCTTTATTTTTTTCATCATATCACCAATAATATGTATGAAAAAACAATTGTTATTATGAAAAAAGCAGGTTGAAAAAACAACCTGCTTAATAAATATAATAGTATATAATTCAATACTATAAATGACAACAGATACAAATCACATTTCTGTTTGTTATTTTGTAATATTATCTGTTGTAATTAAGGTTACACCCTCTGCAACAAGCTTATCAAGGGTTTCGGTATCATCAATTGTCCATGCACCTACGTCCAAGCCCTTTTCAATACATTTTTTTATCATACCATTTTCAAAGTTTGCTTCCTTATTTCCATTAAAATCAATACCGCAGTTATCCATAGAAAGTGCAAGCTCAATATCCTCATCACTGATTTCCTGAGTTAAGAAATACACAGGGTCAGCAGTGAGGGCTCTGATTTTTTCAAGGTTTTCAAAGTGGAAGGAAATATATACAGCCTCCACGCCATACTGCTTAACAAGGTCAACGATTTCATCATAATGCTCGGTATTATTCGTGCCCTTAAGCTCAATAACGGCAACCATACCATAATCCTTGCAGATTTTCAGATAATCCTCAAGCGAGCAGAAGCTGAGATCAGGATAATTTTCAACATTTACACCATTATCAACCCTTTGCTCCATAAGCTCATTGTAAGTCTTTTTTTCTACAAAAGCAGACTTATCCATCATTCGGTATGTGTGAGAATCGTGTGAAACAATCCAGACACCATCCTTTGTTCTGTAAATGTCGCACTCTGCACCCCAGTAGCCGTGCTTGCCTGCCTCTTCAAAAGCAGGAGCTGTGTTTTCGGGAGCAACACTTCTCATTCCCCTATGAGCAATAAGAGTGACATTCTGATTAGTCTGCAGCACCTCATAATCCGCTGTTTTGCAGTATGTGTTCAGTGCAAAAACACCACCGGCAACGACCAGAACAATAAGTGCAAGAAGAACAGACAGAACAATGACCGCTATTTTCTTCTTTTTTGACCACTTTTTACCTTCGGCTGAATTACTCATTTAATTTTCCTCCTCATTATTTTCCGGAAATTTAATAACCCTACTGTCCTCGGTACAAAATCTGCCATTGCTGTCCCATTCGCCCTTAACACCTTTTGCCTTTGCACCGATGCAGAAATGGAGCTGAGCAACACCAAAGCTTATACTTTTATCACTGTACGGTTCATCAACATAACCGGATATTACACCATTTTCATACTTAAAATGAACAGGTCTGCTGTTTGTGGCTGAGGGAGCCTTTTCCACAAGCTTCATAGCATATTCATAATAAGGAGGCAGCTTCTCGTCGCACACCTCAAACATTTTCTGATAAGGCTTATTCTGCTTATGAGTAATGTTATACATTATTTTTTCTTTCTGACTGAGCTTAGGCTTAACATTGCCGATAACTATTACACCATAAAGTCTTGTTTCTTTAGGAATATTAATCATTTCAAGAATTTTATTTTCATTATAAGTGCCTGTTACCCAGCAGGTGCCAAGTCCGTGATAGGTACACTCAAGCACTATCATTTCACCAAAATAGCCTGATTTAATTCTTGTTCTTTCAGTATCATCACCGCAGATTGCGATGAGCGAAAACCTGCCTGTAAAAATTGTAAAGGCAGGTGAGCCGTCATCAATAAACCTGAAATCAAGACCTGCGTTTTTGTTAACAATATCAACAAGATTTTTTATAACTGCCTTAGTACCATCATCAAGTCCAACCGAACGGTATGTACGCCTTGAGCGGCGCATTTCTATGGCTTTGATATATTCATCGTTAGTCATTTTTTATCTTCCTTATTTTTTATTAATACAATTATACTATATTTATATGTCAAATTCAACATTGTAATTTTTAATCCAGACATAAATCTGGAAAATATATGCAAGCACCTGCGGTGTAGCCATAAGCTGACCATACCACGGCTCAGTAAGACTGTCAGGATTTTCCATTAAATTGAACACTGCTTTTTTATCAAGCATATCTCCGAGAGGGCATGTTTTATCATTCAGCGCCGCTGCCGCAAGCTCAGACACCGCCTTAAGATAAGCAGGGTTATGAGTTTTAGGATAAGGGCTTTTTTTACGCCATGCGATCTCTTCAGGCAAATCATTTTCAAAAGCTTTGCGAAGAATGCCCTTTTCTCTGCCGTCAAGTGCCTTTATCTCCCACGGCATATTATATGCATACTCAACAAGCCTGTAATCACAGAAAGGCACACGCACCTCAAGTGAGGATTCCATACTCATAACATCCTTGCGGTAAAGAAGAGTCTGCATAAACCAGTTAAGATTGAGAATAAACATTTCTCTCATTCTTTTTTCAAGAACGCTGTCACTGTCAAGGACAGAAACCTGTGCAAGAGTGCTGTCATAGGCATTTTTCAGATAATCTTCACCTTTGGGCAAAAATCCGCTTTTCAATATACTGCGTCTTGCAGCCGTTGACCTTGACCACGGAAAAACCTCTTCAAAAAGTATTTCCTTTCTGTGGTACCAGGGATAGCCGCCGAAAATTTCATCAGCACACTCACCTGAAAGACAGACAGTGAAATCCTTTTTAACCTCCCTGCAAAACAGAAGCAGTGAAGAATCAACATCTGCAAAAGCAGGCAGTCCCCTTGCTATTGCAGCATCACCGAGTGCCTTTGCCACATCATTGTTATCGAGCACAACATTATGATGAACAGAGTCAATATAATCGCTCATTAAGCCGATATAGTCGCTGTCCTTATTCGGCTGAAAAAGGCTCTTTTTGAAATAAATATCATTATCGACATAATCAACAGAAAATGTATTGAGTCTTTCTCCCCTGCTCTTATAATAATCGGATGCGACCTTTGATATTATTGAGGAATCAAGACCGCCGCTCAGGAAGGTTGCAAGAGGAACATCTGAAACAAGCTGACGTTCAATAGAATCCTTAACAAGAGCATAGGTGTGCTCAATTGCCTGCTCTCTGCTTTCAGTATTAACGGCAGCCGTTAATTTCCAGTAGGACTTAATTTCCATTTCACCATTTTTGACTGTCATATAGCTTGCAGGCGGCAGCTCCTTAATATCCCTAAAAATTCCGTTACCTATTGTTTTGGCAGGACCAAGCATAAATATTTCATTAAGTCCGTTTTCGTCAACAACAGGATTAATACCTGGCACACACAGCAAAGTGCTTATTCTGCTGGCAAATGCAAGCTGCTCTTTTTTAGATGAATAATAAAGAGGCTTAACGCCTATTCTGTCACGTGCTATATAAAGGCTTTTGTCTTTTTCATTATAAACAGCATAGGCAAAAATACCATTGAGCTTTTTAACACTGTTCTCTC
>DBFOUY010000202.1:0-14048 GCA_048365975.1 Eubacterium sp. | reverse complement strand
TTCATAATGTTGTTTTGATGACGTTATCACGCTATATGTCAATATCAAATATTTTGATTTTCGTAATTGCAGCATTTGTTATTACAATTTCTGCTGCATATTTATTACATCTAATTGATGTAAAATTAATTGAATTTTTTAAAAAGCTTATAAAAGCTTAAATGGTGATGTAATGATTAGTCCAAAAATTAGTATAATCTTACCGTGTTACAATGTAGCAGACTATCTGCCTAAATGTCTTGATACAATTATTAATCAAACCTATACAAATATTGAAATCATTTGTGTTGATGATGGTTCACCTGACAATTCAATAGATATTCTTAACGAATATAAGAATAAAGATAATAGAATTATTGTTGTTTCGCAGAAAAATCAAGGGCTTTCAGGAGCTCGTAACACTGGTGCAAGCTATGTAACAGGTGAGTACATTATGTATGTTGACAGTGATGACTGGATTGATTTGGAAACCTGTGAAAAAGCTGTTAATGCAGCTGTCAATAATGATGCAGATTTGGTAATCTGGAATTATATCAGAGAATATCATAACAATCCTTTGCCGAGATTTATTCTCGGTAATGACAAGCTTATTTTTGATGGTGAAGAATGTCGTGAAAAAATTCACAGAAGAATTGTTGGCTTATATAATGAGGAATTATCGAGTCCTGAAACTGCAGATTCTCTTGTGACTGCGTGGGGTAAGCTTTATAAATCCGACCTGATATTAAATAATAATATTAAGTTTGTTGATACTAAGTTAATCGGTACTGAAGACGCACTGTTCAACATTTATGCATTGAACAATATTAAAAGAGCGGTTTATATTCCTGATTGTTTATATCATTATCGTAAAGATAATGATATATCACTGACATCAGTATATAAGTCAAAACTGTTTTCTCAATGGCAATATCTTTATAGCCTGATAGAAGAGTTTATTGAAGAGCAAAAGCTCGATGATACATATAAAACTGCTTTGAATAACAGGATATGTCTTGGTATTATTGGTTTAGGTTTAAATATAATGAACTCTGAAAAAACTAATAAAATCAAGGAGATTAAAAGTATTATTTCATCAGACAGATATCGTAAGGCTTATAAACAATTAAGGCTCGAATATTTTCCTGTTCATTGGAGATTATTTTTTTCATTTGCGAAGCACAATAATGCTTTTGGAGTATTTTTGATGCTTAAAGCAATTTTTTTCTTATTGGGAAATAGGTGCTGATGATATAAATAACTAATATATTGAAAGTATAGAGGATTATTATGAATATAGTTTCAATTTTGGCTAATGGTGTTGGTTCACGCTTTGGAAGCAATGTTCCAAAGCAGTTTCATAAAATCAACGGCAAAATGGTAATTGAATATGTTATTGAGTCAATACTTGAAGGAGAGTGTATTGATAAAATTGTTATTGCTACAAATATTGAGGCAAACAGTGTTTATCTTGCTGATATTTGTGAGCAGAATAATATTGATTTAGTCGAGGGCGGCAGCATAAGGAACCGCACTCTTCGCAATGTTCTTGATTATATCTATAAAAAATATGATTGTGCCAAGCTTATTGTATGTGATGCAGTGCGTCCGATGATAACAGGTGAGCTTATGGATAAGTATTTTGAAATGCTTGACAGTTGTGATGCTGTTGTTACTGCACAAAAAATCACAGATTCACTTGGATGCTATGATTTTCAGAAGGTTAACAGAGAACGCTATTATCTTATGCAGTCACCTGAGGGATTTGATTTTAAGTTGCTTAATGACAGCTTTGATTCCGAATCTGAGCTGACAGAGGTAACACAGCAGCTTCCTGAGAATAGTAAAATTGAACTCTACTTTGATTTCAGCAATAATTTCAAGCTTACCTATCCTGCTGACTTAAAGTATCTTGAGGCACTTATTAAGGACAGGGAGAATCATATTAAGGTTGATAACATTTTAAATAATGTTGTAAGGCTAAAAAATTATCTTGTTAAATACTATCCTATGGAAGCAAAAGAATGGGTAGAAACACTGAAAAATGAAATACCTAATCTTTTAAAAAAATGGCAGATTGATGAATACAAGGTAATAAAAACTTCTCATTTTGGTATTATTTTTATTGCACACAGTATTAAATACGGAAAATGTGTGCTTAAAATAATTCCTCCGTTTATAGGAAGATATGAGCAGGAGTGTTACTGCTACCGCTCACTTAATGCAAGCTTTATGTGTGAGTTGCTTGATTTTGATGATAGCTGCTGTGCACTCCTTATGGAATACTGTTATGAGGCTGATGAGCCTGATGAAGAAACAATAATTGCTTTCTTTAATAGGGTTATGCATGGTGCTGTTAACAAATATTCGGATGTTGATGCTTCAAAGTTTCATAATTATTCAGATATTCTTCATGAAAAGCTGAATGAAAACAGCTTTGATTATGAGAATGAAAAAATTATGGATTATGTAAAAAAAGCAGTTAAACTTTATGATGATACCTATAGTGAGCAGGAAAGTGTGTTGATTCACGGTGACCTGCACAGCTATAATATTATGTCAAAGAATAATCAGCTTGTCGCAATAGATCCGATAGGTTATATTGCTCCAATTGAAATAGATGCAGCACGCTTTATCGGCACTGTGTTAACTGATGGCAGCGGAGATATTGCAAAAAACTATTATTCACTTATTGATAGATTTTCCACAGTTGCAGATTCTGAAAAATTAAAGAAAGCATGTTTTATTGATATAGTTTTCAGACTCCATAACAGCTTGTTTGAAAATGAAAATTACACTTTAACCGATAAATGGTTAAATGTATTAAATCAAATAGCATAAAAACACCCCCATTGTAAGTCTAAAAGGTTTACAATGGGGGATTTATTATTATCAGCGTTTATTTTGTTTTTTTCCATGTATTAGGGCTGAACAGGAGTATTATAGGAAACAGTTCAAGTCTGCCTGCGAGCATATCAAATATCAGAACAAGCTTTGAAAGCACATTGAAATCAGCAAAATTACCGGTGGGTCCGACCAAATCAAGACCCGGTCCGATATTATTAAAGCATGCAATAACAGCAGTAAAGCTTGTTGTAGGGCTGAAATTGTCAAGTGATATAAGGAATACTGATATTACCATAGTGATAATGTAAATATTCAGATATGAGGTGATACCCTTCATTATTCTGTCATCAACAGTTTTTTTGTTTATTCTGACCTTAACTACTGAATGAGGACGGAGCATTTGTCTTATATCGCAAAGCATTTGTTTGATGATAAGCTCCGCTCTTACTATTTTCAGTCCGCCGCCTGTTGAGCCTGCTGAGCAGCCTATGCACATCAGTATTACCAGCAGAATTTTTGAAAATGTGGGCCATTGATTGAAGTCGGCTGTGCAGAAGCCTGTTGTACTCATTACAGAATTTACAGTGAAAAATGAATCTCTTATTGCCAGGGAAATGTTGCTGTACATACTTGAAATATTCAGTGTAATAAGAATAACACTTGCAACATTAAGAAGTATATAACCTCTTAATTCCTCATCCTTGAATATATCCTTGAATCTTCTTGTTAAAAAGAAATAGTAGAGGTTAAAGTTAATGCCGAAAAGGAACATAAAGATTATAAGCACCCACTCGGTAAAGGGGCTGTTATAGCCAAGTATTGAGTTGTTTAAAACAGAAAATCCGCCTGTACCTGCTGTTGAAAAGGCATTGACAACACAGTCAAAAAATCTTATGTTATCACCTGAAATCATACTGCCGAAATAAAGCACTGCAATTTCAATAATTGTCATTACAAAATAAATGATATATAAAATTCTTGCACTTGCTGAAATTTTTGATGTAACCTTATTTGCTGTCGGACCCGGAACCTCAGCACGCATTATATACATCTGATTGCCCTTTGCTTTAGGCAGAATTGCAATCATAAAGGACAGTATTCCCATACCGCCTATCCAGTGTGTAAAGCTGCGCCAGAAAAGAATTGATTTGGGCAGTGAATGTATTTCGGTAAGAATTGATGCACCTGTCGTTGAAAAGCCTGATGCTGTTTCAAATACTGCGTCAATATAGTTTGGTATTGCTGAGCTGATAACAAACGGTAGAGCACCTAACAGTGACATTATAATCCACGCAAGTCCGCAGATTGTGAAGCCCTCTTTTGCAAATATATTAAAGTTTTTCGGCTTTTTAAAGGTCAGTAATGCACCTAACGCAAAAATAATTGCAATTGGTATCAAAAAGCTCTGAGCACCTGCCTCAGCAAAACCATTGAGTGAGTAATATACCATCACCACTAAGGGTAACAGCATTAATAAGCCCAGGATTAATAATATTTTACCCAGGTAATATGAAACTGCTCTGAAATTCATTTTTTCTCCTACTGTAAAATATCGTTTAGCTTGTTGACAATCTGATCCTTTGAAACAATAATAACCAAATCGCCCTCACGGATTTCGTCATTTCCGCCGGGGAAAATAATCTTATTATTTCTGTTGATTGCGGCAATAAGAACATTCTTTTTGATTCTCAATTCTGAAATAGGCTTGTCTATTATGCGAGCACTTTTGTCTGCATAAAATTCACTTGCTTCTATTTTACCGTCAACAAGCTTGTACAGTGTTCGCATATTTGCAGAGCTTGCATTTTCACTTGCTCTTACATACTGTGTTATCATTGATACGGTAATATCACTTATATTGATAATTGTATCAAGACCGACATCATCAAGAAGCTTGCTGAGCTTTGAATTTTTAACCTTTGTGATTGTCTTTGAAACACCTGCTCTCTGGGCATAAAGTGATACAAGAAAGTTAGTTTCATCTGTTTTTGTAAGGGTGACAACAGCATCCATATTTTCAAGACCCTCTTCGTCAAGAAATTCATGGTCGTTTGCATCACCATTAATTATAGTGGCAGATGGTACAAGGTCAAAAAGCTTTTCACACTGCTTTCTGTCCTTTTCAATAATAACAACATTCTTACCAAGTGCCATAAGCATATCACTAAGGTAAATACCTGCTCTTGAGCCGCCTATAATCATTATGTTTTTCAGTGTTTTGGTTTTTGAATTAATCAGTGCACGGCCTATGCTCGCCAACTCCTTGTGAGCACCGGTTATATGGATTTTGTCATTTAACTGAAGCACAAAGTTGCCGTTCGGAATAAATACATCGCCGCCTCTCTCAACGGCACATATATTCATATTGTTTGTAAGCTTTGATGAAATACTGCCTATGCTTGAGCCTGCAATGTTTGAACCTTCTTTGATTTTGTATTCAGCCATATCTATAATTCCGTTTGCAAAGGATTCAATATTTCTTGCATCAGGGAATTGAAGTATTCTGCTTATTTCAAGTGCTGCTGCAAAATCAGGGTTAATCATTATTGATATACCAAGCTCATTTCTCATAAAGTCAAATTGAGCGTTGTATTCGGGATTTCTCACTCGCGCAATTGTTTTTCTTGCACCGAGCTTTTTCGACATAAGGCAAATAAGTATATTGTTTTCGTCAGACTCAGTTGTGGCAATAACAAGCTGTGATGTGCTTACACCTGCTTCCTTTAAAACATTTATGTGTGTTGCACTGCCGCAGATGCCCTGAATGTCGAGCTTATCAACAAGATTTTCAACTATAGCAGGCACTGTGTCAATTATTGTTACATCGTGCTCCTCATTGCTTAAGCTCTTTGCAAGCTTTATTCCGAGATTACCTGCACCGATAATTGTAATGTCCATATTTCCTCCGCAATTAATGACATATAAAATAATTCATACACTCGTTATACCATAAATTATTTTTATAATCAATACTTATTTATAGTCATTAATCTATTTACTTATTTTTATTTTTATGATAAAGTAGATTTATAGTTAATATTAAGGAGTTGTTGTTATGAATATTTGGCACGATATATCACCGAAGCGCATTAAAAGCAACAGGTTTTATGCGGTTATTGAAATTTCAAAGGGCGGAAAGAATAAGTATGAGCTTGACAAGGCAACAGGTATGCTTAAGCTTGACAGAGTTCTTTTTACATCAACGCATTACCCTGCAAACTATGGCTTTATACCAAGAACATATGCGAGCGACAATGACCCTCTTGATGTTCTTGTGCTTTGCAGTGAGCAGATTCAGCCTATGACAATTGTTGAGTGTGTTCCTATCGGTGTGCTTATTATGGAGGACAGCGGTGCAAGGGATGAAAAAATTATTGCTGTTCCTGTAAATGACCCGAATTACAACGGTTACAGTGATATTGATCAGCTTCCTCAGCATAGATTTGATGAAATCAGACACTTCTTTGAGGTTTATAAAACACTTGAGCATAACAAAAACACCTCTGTTACTGAGGTAAAGCCCCGTGAGGTTGCAGAGCAGATTATTCAGAATTGTATTGACAATTATATTGAAAATTACCAGTTGTAAAAAAAATTCCAGAAGTGGCTTGTTAATAACGAGAAGAAGGGGAGTTATTATGAAGAAGGATTGGTATAAGGAGCTTGTTGTTTATCAGATTTGGCCTCGTTCATTCTGTGACGGAAATGGTGACGGCATCGGTGATTTAGAGGGTGTTCTCAGCAAGCTTGATTACATCAAAGACCTCGGATGTAACTGCATCTGGTTTTCACCGCTTTATCCGTCGCCTAATGCAGATTTCGGCTACGATATAGCTGATTATAAGGATATACATAAGGACTATGGTAATCTTGATTTGTTTAAAAGAGTTCTTGATGAAGCTCATAAGCGTGGTATTAAGGTTATTATGGATTTAGTAGTCAATCATACATCAGATGAGCATAAGTGGTTTGAGGAGTCAAGAGATGTAAACTCACCATACCACGATTACTATATCTGGCGTAAAGGTAAGGCTGGTGGCAAAAGACCGCCTAATAACTGGCTGTCCTGCTTTGAAGGCGGTGCATGGGAGCAGGACGAAATATCAAAGGAATACTATCTTCATGTTTTTGCGAAAAAGCAGCCTGATCTTAATCATGATAATCCCAAGGTGCGTGAAGAGGTCAAGGATATTATGCGTTTCTGGCTCGATATGGGTGTTGACGGATTCAGAGAGGATGTTATTACATTTATCTCTAAAAAGGAAGGCTTGCCTGACGGATTTCCTATTCCGGCTGCCTGTGGTATAGAAAACTATATGGATGGACCGAATATTCATAAATATCTTAAGGAGTATAGAGAGGTTACAGATCAGTATGACTGCTTCACTGTCGGCGAAGCTCCTATGATGACTCCTAATAATGCGCTTAAATATATTGACGAAAGCAATAAAGAGCTTGATCTGATGTTCCATTTCCAACATATTGAGGCTGACTGCTTTATGGTGGATTATATACAGACTAAGTTCGATTTAAGAAAAATGAAAAGAGCATTTTCGTCATGGCAGGAAAAGCTCAGGGGCAGGGCATGGAATACTCTTTATATTGAAAATCACGATCACCCACGTATTATTTCACGCTATGGCAGTGAAAGATACAGAGTTGAATCAGGAAAAATGCTTGCTAATATGTATATGCTGCAGCAGGGTACTCCGTTTATTTATCAGGGTCAGGAGCTTGGTATGCTCAACATCAAGCTTGACAGCTTTGATGACTACGTGGATGTATTTATGAAAAATAATTACAATGTTGCAGTTAACAAGGTGCATCTGAGAAAAGATAAGGCTTGGGATTGGGCTGTTAAATCCACACGTGATAATGCTCGTACTCCTGTTCAATGGGATGACAGTGATAATGCAGGCTTTACCAGTGGTACACCATGGTTTCCTGTTAATCCGAATTATAAGCAGATTAACGCCAAAAAGGAAATGGATGATCCGAACTCAATCTTTAATCACTATAAGGCTCTTATTAAATTTAAGAAAGAAAATGAGGTTGCCATATTCGGTGATTATAAGGAGCATTATAAGAACTCAGATAAGCTCTATGTATATGAGCGTAATTATCTCGGTAAAAGACTTCTTGTTATCAATTCCTTCAGTGACCGCAGTGTTGCTTTTGAAGCACCTAAGGGCTTTAATCTTGAAAAGGGCAAGCCTGTTCTTTGTAATTATGCAAACCCGACTGTTCAGGGCAACGGCTTCAAGTTAAGACCTTATGAAACAAGGGTTTATGTTTTTGAATAAATATCAATAAAGTGGTTTTATTAGAGGAGAAAAAATGGCAATTATTGATGTGTTAAAATATAATGGGCAGCCTGATGTTTTTGCCTGGAAATATCCTGATGAGGAGCTTGGCACCTGGACTCAGCTTATAGTTAATGAGTCGCAGGAGGCTGTTCTATATAAAGGCGGTATGGTGTATGATGTTTTCGGTGCAGGTACTTATACACTTGAAACTCAGAATATTCCGCTTTTAAATAAGCTTATAAACCTTCCATTTGGTGGTAAGTCACCATTTTCTGCCGAGGTATGGTATGTTAATAAGGCGCATAGCCTGAACATTAAATGGGGGACTCCGTCACCGATACAGCTACAGGATGCCAAGTATGGTATTATTGTACCTGTAAGGGCACATGGTTCCTTTGGTATTCAGATTGAAGATTCAAAAAGCTTTCTTGTTAAAATGGTTGGTACACTCGGATATTTTGATGAGGTGTCAATAACAAAGTATTTCAGGGGAATTTACGTTACGACTGTAAAGGATGCTATATCAAGCTACCTGATTGGAAAACAGATTTGTGTGCTTGAAATTAATGCTTATCTTGATGAGCTTTCAGCTTATCTGAGAAAACAGCTTACACCTATTATGAAAGAATACGGAATAAAGCTTCTCACATTCAATGTTAATGAAATCAGTGTGCCTGAGGATGACCCTGCAATCGTTAAGCTCAGAAATGCTTTGTCCAAAAAAGCTGAAATGGATATTATGGGCTATAATTATCAGCAGGAGCGTTCATTCGATACTCTTGAGAGTGCAGCTTCAAATGAAGGCGGCGGAGCATCTGTATTTATGGGTGCGGGTATCGGGATTGGTGCAGGAGTTGGTTTAGGAACAGCGGTCGGCAGTGAGTTCAGAGAGATTAGCAGCAATATTAATACTGATTCAGGTAAATCAGCTGAAAAAGAAGAAAATATTTTAACCTGTCCTGATTGTTCTGCCACAGTGAAAAAAGGACAAAAATTCTGCCACAACTGCGGTGCGGAATTAGGTTTTAAATTTTGTACTGAATGCGGTGTACCTCTTGAACAGAGTCAAAAATTCTGTCATAACTGCGGAACAAAGACAGGGCAGGGGGCGGAATAATATTATGAAATCTAAGGTAATATTTGACAGAGTTGTCTATAGTATTGTTTTGATTTTCGGAATTTTTCTTGCTGTTTGCTTTGGACTTTTTATAGCAGTAGGTATAGGTGATGAGGAATTAAGCGGTGATGGATTTTTGCTGTTTTGTATAGTTACAACATTAATAGGAATAGCTTTGATTATTTTTGCTGCTATTAAGAAAAAACCTTTAAATACATATAAAAGATATATGAAAGTCCTTAACAGTAATCCTGATGCAACAATTAAAGACATTGCTTTGCTGACTAATTCATCTGAGGAAAAGGTAAGGGAAAATATTGAAAAAATGATCAGCAAAAATTATATTTCTCAAAATACCTTTGCTATTAAGGAAAAAGTGGAAAAGAAATTTGTTTCAGTTCAGTGTCAGGGATGTGGTGCTAAAAATGTAATTGAACAGGGCAGACATCAGGAGTGTGAATATTGCGGATCGGTGCTTTATGGAGAATAGTGTTTTAATTAAAAATTTTAATAACTTGCCTCAGGATGCGAAGGATATAAGAACAACAGTTTTTATGAATGAGCAGGGCTTTTGTGAAGAATTTGATGATATTGATAATATATCAACTCATCTTGTTCTGTACGCAGATAATCAGCCTGCTGCAGTATGCAGATTTTACTGTGAAGATAATCAGTATTATATCGGCAGACTTGCAACTCTTAAGGAATACAGAGGTAAAGGCTATGGTGCAATGCTTATTGCAGAGGCAGAGCATCTTATAAAAGCAGCAGGTGGTAAAAGTGTAGCACTTCATTCACAGTGCAGGGCTATGACCTTTTATGAAAAAGCAGGCTATAAGCCATTTGGTGAAAGTGATTTTGATGAGGACTGCCCTCATCAGTGGATGAAAAAAGAATTATATTAATTATCAAAAAGAACCTTGTGAGCGATTACCCACAAGGTTCTTTTTGATTTAAACAGTTAATTCAGAATAATTCTTTTTAGCTTTTTCTGATTTGATAAAATGACATATTCCACTGATTATCATAAATACTGCAAAGTAAGCAAGTAAAACGAGTGAGCATCTTAATGCTTCACTGCCTGTTGTTCCGCTGATTGCCTCCTTGAACAGTAGTGTTGAGTATGACATAGGCAGAATTTTGAATATTGTCTGGAAAAAGGCTGACTGAGTTTCAATAGGGAAGGTTCCTGCACAGGATGTAAGCTGTAAAATCAGCAAAAGAAGTGCTATGAATTTACCTCCGTTGCCAAGATGCATTATACAAAGCTGGACAATTGACATAAATGCAAGTGAAGTAATCCAGCAGGAGAAATACAGAAGAAGGGGATTGTTAACATTAATTCCTAAAATAACCTGAATTACAAATGCAAGAGCAATACCTTGTAATGAGCTGATTGCTAAAAAGCTTATTTCTCTTATTACAGGTTTATCTGAATCCTTGGTAAGTCTTTTTATCTTTTTGTTGTAATCAAGATAAATTCCGAAGAAAATCATCAGTCCGCCAACCCAGAGTGAAAGTCCCATGAAGTATGGTGCAAATGCGGAACCGTAATTTTCAACCGGCTGAATATATTCATTTTCGGTTGTAATCGGTTCTGCCCCATATTCAGCAAGACCTGATAGCGCTTTGAGCTGTTCGTTAGTTTCAGAGATGCTGCTATCCACTCCTTCAGCGGCAGTATTTATACCGCTGTCAAGCTGTTTTGTTCCGTCAAGCATTGCATCTGTGCCGTTTTTCAGAGTGCTAATACCCTCATTAAGTGTCTTTGCACCTGCTGTTACACTGCTGCTGCCACTATTAAGTGCCTTAGCTCCATCAGCAAGTTGTTCAGCTCCGTTTGAAAGTTCTTTAATTCCTCCTGTCAGTTGCGGTGCTTTTGAATTTAATTCGTTTGTACCTGCGGCGAGTTTTGTGGCTCCGCTATGGGCTGAATTAACACCATTAGTATATGCCAAAATGCCTTCTGTCAGGCTTGCAGAACCCTTTGCAAGAGAGGCAGAGCCGTCCATTAATATGGTATTATTTTTTGTTAAAGTGTTCAGTCCTTTATTTAATGCCTCAGCCCCGCCAAGCAGTGTGTCAGGCTGTTCAGTATTTCCAAAGCCATTATGAAGCTGATGCAATCCATCCTGAAGAACTACTGTGTTTGTTTTTACCTCTCTCATACCATTTGTCAGTGATTTAACATTAGTGCTTAGATTTTCTGTTCCCTCAGTAAGAGCAGGAAGGCTTTTTTCAATACCGTCAAAATACTGAACAGCACCATTTAAATAGGCTTCTGCACCTGTTTGCTGATATAGTCTGAGATATTCCATAGCCTTTGCATAATTAGCCTCAAGAGCAGCAGCTGCACCGCTGAGAGTTTCAGTGCCTTTGTCAAGTGCATCCAGGCTTTCATCATCAGCCTTTTCTTCAAGTGCAGATACGGAAAGGTCAACACCTGCAGTTAAACGGTCTATTCCAAGTGAAGCATTTTTTATTCCGTCACTGAGCTTTAACGCTCCGCTTTCGCAGGCTGAAACACCCTGTGTATATGTTTTTATACCGCTGTTCAGTGCATTGCTGCCTTCATTAAGCTGAGATGCACCACTGTTTAAAGCTGTATTATTTTCGGTTATTGTATTCAAACCATTTTTCAGTTCACTTGCACCTGCGTTAAGTGAATTAATTCCGCTGCCAAGAGCAGGGGCTGCACTTTCAAGTGAGACTGTTCCTTTTTGCAGTTTTGCAAGTCCGTTGCTCAAATCTGATGAGCCTGCTGTAACCTGCTTGCTACCATTGAAAAGTGCATACGAGCCTTGATTTAATTCTTTAGCACCACTGTTCAGCTTTGAGGCAGCATCTGTCAATTTACCTGAACCATCAGAAAGCTGATCAAATCCATCCTGGAGTGTTCCCATTTCGTCCGGTACACTGTTCAGCTTGTCACAAAGAGTGTTGATTATTTCCTCGTCAATGCTTGAATTAACGCTTTCCTTGATAGTAGGCATAGCATAACCGATAATTTGTGAGGCAAGGTAGTTTTTCTTTTGATTTGCCTTGTAAACAATTGAACTGTGAAGCTTTTCAGTGTCCTTTGATACAGTTGAAGCACACTCTGAAAAATCTTTGGGAATAATTATAGCCGCATAATATTCTTTGCCAAGTACACCTTCATCTGCATCCTTTTCATCAGTGAATATAAATTTTAGTGTTCCGTCATTTTTCAGATTTTCACATATTTCGTTACCGATGTTTCTTTGCTCGTTATTAATCTGTGCTCCTTCATCAAGATTGACAACAGCAACAGGTACATCATTAAGCCTTGCATATGGATCCCAGAAAGCACTCAGATAAAAATAGCTGTACATAAGCGGTATAATAAGAACACCTATTATAATGATTACCTTTAAGAAAATGTTGGCTTTTTTATTTTTTAATGGCATATTGCTTTCTCCTTTCAAAACAAAATGTAAAAGCGTTCATTACAAATTGTATTGTAAAAGATGAAAAAAGTAACCATACATTTTTGTCTATTTGTATAAATTTATACATTTTAAAAAGATTGTATAAAAATAGCCGTTAAGATTTTCTTAACAGCTATTTGTCTTATTGTTTATTTTGTATTTATAGGCTTTTGGTGAATGATGTTGTCTATTTCCGTTTCAGCCACCTGAATCAGACTTTCTCTGTCGTGAATAACAGTTTTTTCATAGCATATACTCATTGCCTGTGTGAGTCCGAGCAATATGAACAGAAGAATAATCTGTTTCGGTGAATTGAAAATGTAGTCTGTCAGACCAAAGAGCAGATAAAGCAGAGCTGCTGTGAACACACAGAATACAAGGGTGAATTTTTTACCGTTATTTGTGTTGATTTCAAGAAGCTTGCCAAATGTGCATACAAGCACAACAGCAAAAATTATAACTCCTATAATACCAAGCTCCATCCAGGTCTCTATAATAAAATTATGTGCATGCGGTTTGCTTAAATCATAGTTTTCATAAAGTATTTTTCCAGTTTGCTCGACACCAAAGCCTGTACCATAGATAAATGCTTTTATATGCGTTGTTATATAATCTAACAAACTCTGCCATATCTGAAAATGTGCCTCACTTGATTTTTTTGCTTCAACACCGCCTGTAGCGACGTCACTTACAATAGGAACATTCTGAAAGATTAATCCATACCTTGTCAGGATTGAAGGCAGTATAATGCAGATGGTAGGTATGAATATTTCAAGCAGCGGTTTCCAATGCCTTTTTGCAAGTATTACAAACATAAATATCCATCCTGCAATTGCAATAAAGCAGCCTGCACGTGTCATAGTTGAGCTCATACCTGCACTGATAAGAACATTAAGACTGAAATAGGCAAATTTGTGCAGTCTGTCTTTTGAATTTAAAAACAGATATATTGATATAGGGTAGCATATTACCATATATGTTGCCAGAAGATTCGGATTTGAAAAGAATCCGCTTGCTCTTGATATCCATGCACTTGTGCTTATCTCAAATGGCAGCCATGTATAAATTGCTTCGTCAAGATTTCTGTAAAACGGAGTTACAAGAACCAGATTTTCACTTATTAATTCATGCTTATACAGTGTGTATGTAAGAATCTGAACAGCGCCTATAAACCCGTTTATTCCGCCGGATAGCACCATCATAGATAAAATTCTGTCTATTTTTCTTCTTGTTCTGGCAAGATTGTAAATCATAACCTGAACTAAAAACATACCCCACCACAGTGCAGCAGTGGAAAATGTTGAAAATCTTGTGTCACTCCATATTGTACTTATAATTGCAAGTGTCATA
>DBFOUY010000201.1:0-4037 GCA_048365975.1 Eubacterium sp. | reverse complement strand
GTTCTTTGCTCTTTTTCAGACAATTTTGCAGTATCTTTTTTTCTATGTCGGTCTTGCAAAAACCACAGGTACAAAAAGCTCAATACTTGATTCAACAAGTGTGTTTTTTTCGGTGATTATTGCGTCACTGTTTCTTAAGCAGGAAAAGTTTTCTGTTAAAAAAATAATCGGATGTCTGCTTGGATTTGGCGGAGTTGTTATAGTTAATCTTTCAGACGGTGGTTTTGATGCGTCAATGTCGTTTATGGGCGAAGGCTTTATAATACTTTCTGCACTCAGTTATGCAGTATCGTCAGTGCTTATTAAGCAGTATTCCAGGGATGATAACCCTGCTGCACTGAGTGGCCATCAGTTTATTCTTGGCGGACTTGTAATGATTGTGGTTGGCATAATCGGCAAAGGGCAGTTGAGCTTTAACGGTGTTAAGTCAATTCTGATAGTTTTATATCTTGCCTTGCTATCGGCTGTTGCGTACACTCTTTGGGGTATTCTGCTTAAATATAACCCTGTTTCAAAGGTTACGGTTTTCGGATTTATGACGCCTGTTTTCGGATGCATACTGTCAGCAATTCTTCTTAATGAGAGTATTGGGAGCAACAGTGCCAGAATATTTTTTGCGTTAATATTTGTTTCATTGGGAATTATAATAGTAAATATTAAGTCAAAGGGTGAAGCAAATGATTGAAAAAGCGTCAATGTTTAAGTTAAGCTATGGGCTGTTTGTGCTTACAGCAAAAAACAGTGAAAAGGATAACGGATGTATCATTAATACAGTAAGTCAGGTGACTGATACACCGCTGCGTATTTCGATTACTGTTAATAAACAGAATTATACTCACGATATGATTAAGGAAACAGGACTGTTTAACGTTTCGGTTCTGACAGAGGATGTGCCTTTTTCTGTTTTTCAGCATTACGGATTTAAAAGCGGAAGAGATACGGATAAAATCGTCGGAGATGGTGTGCCGAGAGGTGAAAACGGCATAGTTTATCTCAACGAGTACAGCAACGCATTTATTTCAGGCAGGGTTATTGATGAGGTTGATTGCGGTACTCATACGCTCTTTATTGCCGATGTTACTGAAGCAGAGATTTTATCTGATTCTCCTTCCGTGACATATCAGTATTATTTTGATAATATCAAGCCTAAGCCTCAGGAGAAAAAGAAGGGCTTTGTATGTAGTGTATGCGGTTATGTTTATGAGGGTGAAAAACTGCCTGATGATTTTGTTTGCCCTGTGTGTAAGCATGGTGCAGATGTATTTAAACCATTATAAATTTATATATGGAGAAAAATATGAAAGCAAAAATGACTCTCGCAAGAGAATTTAAAATCGGTTCGATTGATGAAAGAATATATGGCTCATTTATTGAGCATTTAGGAAGAGCAGTTTATGGCGGAATTTATGAGCCTGACCATAAAACTGCTGATGAGGATGGCTTCAGAGGGGATGTTATTGACCTTGTAAAGGAGCTTAATGTTCCCATTGTCCGCTATCCGGGCGGTAACTTTGTTTCAGGCTATAACTGGGAGGATGGTGTAGGTCCTGTTGAGAGCAGACCCAAAAGGCTTGATCTTGCCTGGGGTACTACTGAGCCTAACTATTTTGGCACTAATGAATTTATGAAGTGGTGCCAGAAGGCTGATACAAAGTGTATGATGGCTGTAAATCTCGGCACAAGAGGTGCAGAAGAAGCAAGAAATCTTGTTGAATACTGTAATCACAAGGGCAGCTCTGCGTGGGCTGATTTAAGAAGGTCACACGGCTATAATGACCCTTGGGATATTAAGCTGTGGTGTCTTGGCAATGAGATGGACGGAGCCTGGCAGATGGGTGCAAAAACTGCTGAGGAGTATGGCAGAGTTGCTCTTGAAGCATCAAAGATGATGAAATGGACTGATAACACTATTGAAACCGTTCTTTGCGGTTCATCGAGCAGAAATTCCAAAACATTTGGTGAGTGGGAGGCTACCTCTCTCGATATTGCCTATGACAGTGTTGACTACGTTTCATTACACCAGTATTATGGCAATCACGACGGTGATACTGAATCCTTCCTCGCTCAGACCTTAGAGCTTGAGGAATTTATACATACTGTGCTTTGCGTTTGTGATTATATAAAAGCAAAGAAAAGGTCAAAGAAAACTATCAATCTTTCCTTTGATGAATGGAATGTCTGGTATCATTCAGATAACGTGCCTTATGAAAGGTGGTCAATGGCTCCGCCAAGGCTTGAGGATATTTATAATTTTGAGGATGCATTAGTTGTAGGCTCAATGCTTATTACTTTGCTTCGCCATTGTGACAGAATAAAGATTGCTTGTCTTGCACAGCTTGTTAACGTTATTGCACCTGTCTTTACACAGACAGGCGGCGGAATATTCAAGCAGACAATTTTCTATCCCTTTGAGCATTTAAGTAATTACGGCAGGGGTGTTGCTCTTAACCCTATTATAAGTTGCCCTAAGCATGATACAAAGCGTTTCACAGATGTGCCTTATATTGAGGGCATTGCCACATTTGATGAGGAAAATGAAAGTATGGCAATATTCTGTGTAAATAAATCTTTGGATGAGTCTGCTGTGCTTGATGTCAATCTTATGGATTTTGACGGCTATAAGCCTGTTGAATTTATTTCAATGGACGGCTATAATAAAGATGATGTTAATGGCTTTGACAATCCTTTTGTTAAGCCTCACAGCAATCCGCTTCCTGCTGTTGATAATAATGTTCTTACCGCAGAGCTCAAGCCATTCAGCTGGAATGTTATCAGATTGTCAAAATAATTGTATTTATTAATTACAGTGTACAGGTGAGGGCTTTGTTATGAAAAATGCTAAAAGAATTTTTAAATCAGCAATATTAATTATTATATCTGTTTTTTGCTTATTCTTAATGAGTGCCTGCTCAGCTGATAATTCCCATGCTGATAATGATAATACAGCAGAATTTGTATACCCTGAAAAATCTGCTTTTTCATTTGAAACTGACATAGATGCTGTAACTGTAAAAAGCGGTGAAAATATAGTTATCAATGCAGCTTTAAAGAATACTTCGGACAGGGATTATTATATTGAACATGGAATAGAAACGATAACATATTCATATAATGATGATGGAGAAATTATAGATGCTATTGCCGTTCTTGATGAGTTTAAAAGCAATTCGGAAATCAGCCGTACTTTAAATATCACCGCAAAGGACTCAGGGCAGATTACTGTTTCGGCTGATTTTTCTGTTAAGCCTTCAAAGTATAGTGATGAATTTGAAATTTATAAATTCGAAAAATCTATACAGGTTAATGTAGTTGAATAAAACAAAAAGTGCTGTAAAAAACGAAAGCTTTTTACAGCACTTTTTTACTTTATTTAAGTGTTACAACAGATTTAATATAATTTCCCTCATAGTCCCAGCTGCTGTAAAGTGTTTTCACGTCGGTATCAGTATATGTTCTTATTCTGACATAGTACCTTGTGTCGCCTGCTCTGCCTGTGATTGTTTTTGTTGTGGTATTAGGATTGTCAATCCATACAGAAGCGGCGTTTGAGAAATCCCTCTTGGTAGCATACTGGAGCTGATAGCCTGAAATCTGGCTTGCCTGCTTATTCCAGGTCAGTGTAAAGCCGTTTTTAACAGCCTTGAATCCGCCCTGACTGCTTGATAAAAACTCTGTTGCTTTAGGATTAATACAGTAGCCGAGGGTCTTTGAACCGCTGTAATTGCCTTTGAATTTAATTGTAATAGTGTATTTGCCGACGTTCTTTGAATTTGCGTTTGAATAGGTTACGGTATAATCCTTATTATCAATCAGATTATTGCCGTTACTGTCTGATGCAATAACCGAAGGCTTCTGCACTTTGCCGTTTTCAGTAAAATTATATAAGCTCAGCTTTGCTGTCGGTGTACCATAAGCAGTTGAAGCACTTAATGTCACAACCGATTTGATGTAACTGCTTTCATAGTCCCAGCTGCTGTAAAGTGTTTTCACGTCGGTATCAGTATATGTTCTTATTCTGACATAGTACCTTGTGTCGC
>DBFOUY010000200.1:0-3633 GCA_048365975.1 Eubacterium sp. | reverse complement strand
CAAACACACACCATATACATATATATCACTGACTTTTACCTATTTCATTGCAAAAACCCTAAAACTCATACGAGTTTTAGGGTTTTTCTACACGCTGAGACATCCTATAAGGATGTCTTTTTTCTTTGGCGCAGAGGGTGGGATTCGAACCCACGCGCCCTTTCGGACAAACGGTTTTCAAGACCGCCTCGTTATGACCACTTCGATACCTCTGCGTTTGGTGCTCAATAATATTACCACAGTTAAAGCAACTTGTCAAGTACTTTTTTCAAAAAAAGAAAGCTCCTCGGTACAAGGAGCTTTTTACTGATTTATCAGTCTTTCATTGATGCGAAACATTCGCTGCAGTAAACCGGGCGGTCACCGTTTGGTACGAACGGAACCTTGCATGCTGCACCGCAGTTTGCACATACTGCATCGTGAAGCTCTCTCGGAGCTCTTGCAGATGCTTTTCTCTTATCACGGCATTCCTTGCATCTCTGCGGCTCGTTTACAAATCCTTTTTCTGCATAAAATTCCTGCTCACCTGCAGTGAATACGAAATCATTACCACAGTCTTTACAGGTCAGAGTCTTGTCTTCAAACATTTTAATTACCTCTCATTCTTAAAGCTCACAGCTTTACATTGCTTAGTTTTTTGCGAACTCTTTGTAAGGCATTATCTATTGCCTTAGGTGTTTTAGCTAATCGCTTCGCAATTTCATTGTAACTGCAGCCGACAATATGAAGCCGTAAAACCTCATTTTCAAAATCTGAGAGATTCTGTTGAAGAACAGAAGTTAACATTGAAACACTTTCTCTGGCGATAAATATATCTTCTGCACTGTCAAATCCGTTTTCAACGGGGATTTCTTCCTCCATATACTCAACAACATTCTGTACCGGGATGTCCTTGAGCCTCCTGAATTTTCTGAGTGCAGTCTGCATAGCATTGTCAACACAGATTTTGGCATAGGTTTTAAAGCTTGCACCCTTTTGGCTGTCATATGATTTGATGGCAGCTAAAAGACCAATCATACCCTCCTGAATCAAGTCCTCTCGTTCCATAGGGGAGTCTTTATATTTTGATGCAATCATTTCAACCATTGCTCTGTAATCCGTGATAATAGCTTCCTGCTTTTTTGTATCACCTGATTGCGCATTTGAAAGAATTTGGTCGTATGGTTTTTTCGTATCCATTGACATAATCCTCTCCCACCTTAAGTTAAATAATAACAGAATAATTTATTACAGTCAACTAATTTTTCAAAAATCAACTGAAATTTTTATGCAAAATTAACAAATATTACAAAATCCCGGCTTTAATAGTCGGGATTTGTCGAAAATGTCTTTTAAACATTGAAGCGGAAAAGAACAATATCTCCGTCCTTCATAACATATTCCTTGCCCTCTGATCTCACAAGACCTTTTTCTTTAGCGGCTGTCATGCTTCCGCATTCAATCAGGTCATTGAATGCAACAACCTCAGCTCTGATGAAACCACGCTCAAAATCGGTGTGTATTTTACCTGCAGCCTGCGGTGCTTTTGTGCCGTTTTTGATTGTCCACGCTCTGACCTCAGGTTTGCCGGCTGTCAGATAGGATATAAGGCCAAGCAGAGCATAGCTCTTTTTAATCAGGCGGTCAAGACCGCTTTTTTCAAGTCCCATATCAGCAAGGAACATTTCCTTTTCCTCATCGTCAAGCTGAGCAATTTCTGCTTCCATTTCAGCACAGATAGGCAATGTTTCAGCACCCTCTGCTGCAGCAATCTCTTCAACAATTTTATAGAAAGAATTATTATCAATTCCGTCAGCAAAATCGTTTTCACCCATATTGCATGCATATATAACAGGCTTGATTGTAAGAAGAGAAACATCCTTAAGATATTCCTGCTCATCCTCTTCAATTTCAATGCTTCGTGCAGTTTTGCCCTGTTCCATTTCGGACTGAAGTTTTTCAAGGAATGCAACCTCAGGTGCAAGCTTCTTATCACCCTTCATTGCCTTTTTTCTGCTGTCAATTCTTCTTGCAAGAATATCAAGGTCTGAAAGAATAAGTTCAAGGTTGATTGTTTCAATATCTCTTGCGGGGTCAATGCTTCCGTCAACGTGAGTAATATCATCATTTTCAAAGCAGCGTACCACGTGGATAACAGCATCAACCTCACGGATGTGTGATAAAAACTTGTTGCCTAAGCCTTCGCCCTGTGAAGCGCCCTTAACAAGACCTGCAATATCAACAAACTCTATTGTTGCCGGTGAGAACTTGTCAGGCTCATACATCTCGGCAAGCTTGTCAAGTCTTTCATCAGGCACGCAAACCATACCTACATTCGGCTCAATTGTACAGAACGGGTAATTTGCGCTTTGTGCACCTGCGTTGGTTATAGCATTAAAAAGTGTGCTTTTGCCTACGTTCGGCAATCCTACAATACCAAGCTTCATTATGTAAATCTCCTTAGAATATAAAATCTGTCTGCATAATCCCATATATTATATATCAAAAAAATCCGTTTTACAAGTACTAAATACACTTGACTTTGACCTACAAATAATATATTATATTTCTAATAATTTTTTAGGCAGTGTAAAGCTTTGTTGTTTTTTGTCAAGGTTTGACACTTTTGCAGAAAAGAGAGGCGAAAATTATGAAACTCAATGGCTCGCAGATTGTTCTTGAGGTTTTAAAGGAACAAGGGGTAGATACTATTTTCGGTTACCCGGGCGGCACTATTCTTAATATTTTTGATGAGCTTTATAAATATGGTGACACATTTAACCATATTCTTACAGCTCATGAGCAGGGTGCTTCACACGCTGCAGACGGTTATGCCCGTGCAACAGGCAAGGTCGGTGTCTGCTTTGCAACATCAGGTCCCGGCTCAACTAACCTTGTCACAGGTATTGCTACTGCTTATATGGATTCAATTCCTGTTGTTGCAATCACATGCAATTATGCAACAGAGGGTCTTGGAAGGGATTCCTTCCAGGAGGTTGATATTACAGGTATCACAATGCCGATTACTAAGCATAACTTTATGGTTAAGGATGTTAACGAGCTGGCTGAAACTATCCGACGTGCGTTTGAGATTGCACAGAGCGGAAGGAAAGGTCCTGTTCTTGTTGATATTCCAAAGGATATTACCGCGGCAATGTGTGAATACGAGCCGCTGCCGAAGGTTGAGGTTAACAACCACAAAACACCTAAGGAAAAATGTCTGAAAAGAGCAGTCGAGCTTATTTCCCAGGCAAAGAAACCGCTTATATATGTTGGCGGCGGTGCTATTCTTTCAGAGATTGGTGAGGACTTAATTACTTTTGCTGAAAAGATTGATGCGCCTGTTGTATCATCGCTTATGGGTCTTGGTGCAGTTCCTAATGGTCATCCGCTTCATCTCGGACTTATCGGTATGCATGGTCATTTTGAGTGCAACAAGGCAGCACATGACTGTGATGTTCTGATTACCTGCGGTGCAAGATTTTCTGATCGTGTTGCAGGCAACCGCGCCAAGTTTGCTCCTAATGCCGAGATATTACATATTGATATCGACTCTGCAGAGATGGATAAAAATATTGTTTCCAATTATCACTTAAGAGGTAATCTTGCAGATGTTATTCCAATGCTTACACGTGAGCTCGAGCAGCTTGACCA
>DBFOUY010000199.1:0-4798 GCA_048365975.1 Eubacterium sp. | reverse complement strand
CTTTATATATTTTAAAACTTTAATTTATAACTCTTTCTATCGTTCTGCTCACAATTATTTTTTTATCAAAATTCTTTACAATATGATTATGAGATGCCTGCCCCATTTTTATTTTATCCTCACAAGACATTTCAATAAACTGTTTTAATTTACTGTACAAATCTTCAGCATTTTTAGGTTCTGAAAGAAAACCGGACATACCTTCATCAACTGCTTCAAGACAGCCATGAATATTACTTGTAATAACAGGTCTGCCTATTGCAGCACATTCAAGATTTGTATTTGCCATACCTTCATGCCAGGACGGCAGAACAAAGCAATGTGATTTTTCAATAAAAGGCTTAACATCCTCCTGAAAGCCGTGATATTCAATCACACCCTCTGACATAAGCTGTTCTGTAACAGCCTTATAGTCATCCTCATATGGTCCGACTATGTCAAAAAAGACATTATCAAATTCTTTTTTTATCCTTTCAGCAGCATCAAAAAGCTCATCTATTCCCTTTTCACGCATTACCCTGCCGATAAACAGAAACCTTATCTGCTCATCATCCGGATACTCGGTAAAAGGATATTCCTCAAGATTAACACCTGCTCCGTTATTAAGCAGACACTGATTATCTTTTACAATTCCATAATCCTTGAACAGCTGCATATTCGCACAATTTTCAAAAATAACTGTATTTGCTTTTTTACAGGATAATTTATATAGCTGAACAAATACCTTGAGCATTACGCCCTTTGACTGAAAAGCCGTGCCGAGTCCTGTTATATTCACAACATAAGGTATCTTCATCATTCTGCAAAGTAATCCCATATAGATATTCGGCTTTATTGTGTATGTAATAACTAAATCAGGCTTCACATTTCTGAGTATTCTTTTATAGTTAAGCATAAGCTTTAAATCTGTAACAGGATTCATACCACGTCTGTCTACATCTGTTTCAACAAACTCACAGCCCATTTCAACAAGCGGAGGAACAAAATCACCGTCAGGAAGTGAAATATAGACCTGATGCCCCATATCAAGCAATTCCTTCAAAAGCTCTTTACGGAATTTGTAAAGACCTAAATCGAAGTTAGCTGCTACCAAAATTTTCATTTTATTCTCCTCGCAGGAACACCGACATATGTTCCGCTTTCAGTTATATCGCCTGTTACAGCAGCACCGCCGCCGATAATGCAGTTATCTGCAATTGTTATATTGTTTATAACTGCTGCACCTGCACCGATATGCGTTGATTTACCGACAGTTACAGTTCCTGCCAAGACTGCGTTAGGTGAAATGTGGACATAATCTTTTAAAGTATTATCATGTTCAACTATTGCACCTGTGTTGATAATGCAATGCTTACCGATTTTTGCGCTTGGGTTAACAACTGCATTTGCCATAATTACAGTACCCTCACCGATTTCGACATCAAGCTTTGATATTACAGCCTTAGGATGAACGGCGGTATGCCATTTTACATTGAGTGTATCTGCAATCTTTTGCCTTATGTTAGGATTACCGACAGCAATTACAAATTCACAATCCTGATAATTCACATAATCAGCAGTTTTGCCAAGGACAGGAAAGCCTATAATTGACTTACCCTGAACATCATCATTATCATCAAGAAAACCCTTGACACGATTACCGCTTGATTCAATTATATCTGCTATTACCTTGCCATGCCCGCCTGCACCTATAACAATCACTGTTTCAGACATTTATAACTTCCTTTTCCTCAGTGCCCATAAATTCTTCCATAGTAGCACTGGTTTCACTGCTTATTCCTTCTCTTTTTATAACATTAATCACTGTCATAAAAATAATTTTTATATCTAAAAACAAATTCACATTTTCAACATATTCAACATCATAAGCAAATTTTTGTTCCCAGCTTATTGCATTTCTGCCGTTAACCTGTGCCCAGCCTGTAAGACCGGGTCTTACAAGATGGCGCTGTGCCTGATGCTCATTATATCTCGGAAGATACTGAACAAGAAGCGGACGAGGACCGACAACACTCATATCACCTTTCAGAATATTAAATAGCTCAGGAAGCTCATCAAGACTTGCAGAGCGAAGAAACATTCCGAATTTTGTAAGCCTCACATCATCAGGAAGCAGTTCCCCGTTTTCATCACATTGATTTGTCATTGTTCTGAATTTTATCAATGTAAAAATCTTACCGTCCTTACCAGGTCTTTCCTGCCTGAATAAAACAGGACCTCCAAGCTTAACTTTTATAAGAATTGCCAGCAGAAGCATAGGAACAGACAAAAGAATAATTGCCAGCAGTGATGAAACTATGTCAAAAAACCTCTTAACACACTTATACATAAGAATCTCCTAAAACAAATCTTTAATGGTTCTTATTATTCTTTGCATATCTTCTTCTGTATTTTTTACATCACTCGGCAAACAAAGACCTGTTTCATAAATTCCCTCATCAACACATACGCCGTCTTTTGCTGTCACAAAATCACAGTCAGCAAAAACAGGCTGCATATGCATAGGCTTCCAAATAGGTCTTGACTCGATATCAGCAGCCGCCAGAGCTTCTATAACCATTGCAGGTGTAACACCACTTTCAGGATCGATAGTCATACAGGACAGCCAGAAATTCGGCTCACTTTCTGATAAAAACGGATTCATTCTGATTGCGGCAATATCTGAGAATGCCTCTTTGTATGTATTGTAGATTTTTTTCTTAATAGCAACATGCTCATCAATATGATTAACCTGACCACGTCCTATACCTGCAACAATATTTGACATACGGTAATTATAGCCGATTTCATTATGCTGATAATGCAGAGCAGACTCTCTTGACTGAGTTGCCCAGAACAAAACCTTTTCACAAGCCTTAACATCATCTGACAAAAACATACCGCCGCCTGAGGTTGTGATAATCTTATTGCCGTTAAATGATATAGCGTTATAATCACCGAAAGCACCTGTCTGCCTGCCTTTATATTTAGCACCAAGGCTTTCGGCAGCATCCTCAATAAGGATTAAATTATACTCCTCACATATAGCTTTAATTTCATCAAGCTTTGCAGGTGAACCATAAAGATTGACACAAATTACAGCCTTTGCCCGGGGATATTTTTCAGCCGCTCTTCTTAACGCAGCAGGGTCCATATTCCATGACTCCTTTTCACAGTCAATAAAAACCTGCCTTCCGCCTTCATAAGAAACGGGATTTACTGTTGCAGAAAATGTCATATCAGAGCAAAGAACAATATCATCCTTTTCAATTTCTGCGTATTTAACCGCAAGATGAAGTGCAGCAGTACCCGCAGAAAGAGCAACAGCACCCCTAATACCAAGATAATCAGACATACTTTTTTCGAGCCCGTTAACATTGGCACCAAGAGGTGCTACCCAATTTGTATCAAATGCTTCTTTTATGTATTCCTGCTCATCACCATACATAGTCGGTGAAGAAAGAAAAATTCTCTTATTCATAGTATACGTACCTCAAATAAAATAAATAATAATAGCTTAAAATATATTAAATAATAAAATACTTATATTATAAACAGACCTTATTCAGCATTGTTAGCGACAACATTATATAATTTTTATTTTGAAATGTCAATATATAATAATAAACTAATAATAAACATTTTTCGTTTTTCTGTCTAAATATTATACAATGTATAACTCTGTTAAAAAAGTGTCAATTTCCTTTAATGATTTATCACTGTAAATGAACAGCTTGCAAAGAAATCTTGTATCACTTATAATATAAAATATAAATTTTTTGAATTTGGAGGATATATGGAACACAATAAAAGAAGCAGCTTCAGCGGTTCACTCGGATTTATTTTAGCCGCTGCAGGCAGTGCTGTAGGACTCGGAAACATCTGGCGATTCCCCTATCTTGCCGCAAAGGATAACGGCGGATTATTCATCCTGCTTTATATCATCCTTGCACTTACATTCGGCTTTACTCTTCTTACAACAGAAATTGCCATAGGAAGAAAAACAAAGCAAAGTCCTCTTACCGCATATAAGCTTATAAACAAAAAATTCGGATTTATCGGTTCGATAGCCACAATAGTTCCTGTATTGATTCTGCCGTACTATTGTACAATCGGCGGATGGGTAATAAAATACTTTATCACCTTCTTAACTGGTGATGGTGTCAGTGCTGCTGCTGACGGATATTTCACAGGCTTTATTACAGACACTATTTCACCTCTTGCTCTTATGGTTGTCTTTCTGCTGATTACATCAATAGTAATCATAGGCGGTGTTAACAAGGGCATTGAAAAGCTCAGCAAGGTGCTTATGCCGATACTGCTTGTTCTTGTTATAGGCATTTCAATATACTCTCTGACATTGAGTCATACAACAGCTGACGGTATTACAAGAACAGGTCTTGACGGACTTAAGATTTACCTAATCCCAAGCTTTGAAAACCTTACAATCAAAGAGTTCTTTATCACCTTAATGGATGCTATGGGTCAGCTTTTCTTCTCAATCAGTGTTGCTATGGGTATTATGGTTGCATATGGTTCATATGTAAGTGATGAAACAAACCTGATGAAATCAATTAATCAGATTGAAATTTTTGACACTATTGTTGCTTTGCTTGCAGGTCTGATGATTGTTCCTGCTGTATTCGTATTTATGGGCAAGGAGGGAATGTCTGCAGGTCCCGGTCTTATGTTTGTTTCACTGCCTAAGGTATTTGAAAATATGGGAAGCGTCGGCACTGTAATCGGCATACTCTTTTTCCTAATGGTGCTTTTTGCAGCTATCACCTCCTCTGTATCAATTATGGAGGCAATAGTTTCA
>DBFOUY010000198.1:0-9349 GCA_048365975.1 Eubacterium sp. | reverse complement strand
TTGGCCATATGCCCTCTTGCAATTATTTCATCAATTTTCGTCCTTGCAAGTTCACACCAAACGGCAACCGAAAATTCTTCATTAGGTTCAAGAAACTCCACAAGGTGATGAGGCACTGCCTGCTTTTCATCCTCAGTAGGAGCGGCTGTTGCAATGGGCATTCCCTTATAAACCTGCATTGAATCGGCTGAAATAATTTCACCGTTCACTGCCTTTGCAAGCTCAATACCAAGTGCCGTCTTGCCTGATGCGGTAGCACCTGCAACAACTATAATCTTTTTTTTCATACTATTCATACACTACACTCTGCCGAACTGCTTTTCTATATCATATTTGGAAATTTTAATAAAAACAGGTCTGCCATGGGGGCAAAATCTGATATTCGGCATTGAAAGAAGCTTAGCCACAAAGAGCCTTTGCTCTTCAGGAGTTGTATTATCACCTGCTTTAACTGCACCACGGCAGGAGGCGGAATGGTAAATCCAGTCTATCTTATCAGGAGTAATGTCGGTTTTATGCTCAAGCAGCTTTTCTGCAATTTCACAAATCAAATCCTTTACATCACTGTCACCGACAAGCGACGGCACCGCACGTACAATAACTGCACTGTCACCGAAAGGCTCTGCCTCAAAGCCGCACTGATTTAACAAATCCATATTTTCGCAAAGGGCATTGTATTCATCCTTTGCAAGATTAACAGCAACAGGACTGAGAAGCATCTGAATTTCAACAGTCGCCTGTGCCTTAAACTGCTCATAATTCATTCGCTCGTGAGCAGCGTGCTTATCAACAAAATAAAGCTCGTTTTCTATTTCAACAATCAGATAGGTTTTGAAAGCCTCACCGATTAGCTTAAAATCAATATTATCATTTTTATCTTCATCAACTGCAACTGCCTCATCAGAAATTGCTGTTTCAGCATTTACAGTTTCAATATGTACCTCTTCGTTAATTACCTCAACAGTCTTTTTCTGTTCGTAATCATCCTCATACTCAACATCTAAGTTATAAGCTGCTTTAGGTGCGTGAAGAGTACTTTTTGATGATTGAAAGAATTCCTCACTCGGTTGAATTTTAAATGTCTGCTGAACAGGAGGTTCTTCCTTCTTTTTAAAGAAATCCAGCTTTGTACTGTATGTCTTATTAACCTTTGAAGGGGTGTCATAAATATCTTCAATCTTAGGGCTGAAATCAGCCTCTTTAACTGAGCGGTCAGCCTCAACAGCAGATTTCACACCATAGTAAATCAAGTCAAAAATCGGCTTTTCATTTGCAAAGCGCACCTCAATTTTAGCAGGGTGCACATTGACATCAACAAGTGCAGGATTAAGCTCAATATTCAGCACGCACATAGGAAAGCGACCAACCATTATGGAGTTTTTATAAGCCTGCTCAAGGGCTGCCATTGCTGTGGCAGATTTAACAAGACGGCTGTTTATAAAGAAAAACTGCATAGCCCTGCTTTTTCTTGAAGCAGTGGGCTTAGATACATATCCCGTCACCCTCATATTATCATAACTGTAATCAACATCAATCAGACTTTCGCTGACCTCTCTGCCGAAAACAGAATATATCGCAGATTTCAAATCTCCATTACCTGATGTAATAAGCGTCTGCTTTCCGTCACGGATAAATCTGAATGAAATCTCAGGATGAGATATAGCCATTCTGTCAACAATACCTGCAACGGAATTGCCCTCAGTAACATCCTTTTTTAAAAATTTCATTCTTGCAGGGGTGTTAAAGAAAATGTCACGAACAACTATTGTTGTTCCCTCAGGACAGCCTGCATCATCAAGTGATATTTCCTCTCCGCCTGCAATCTCATACCTTGTTCCGACATCCTCACCGTCAGCCTTTGTTAAAAGCTCAACCTTAGCAACTGCCGAGATTGAAGCCATAGCCTCACCTCGAAAGCCTAAAGTGCCTATTGCATTGAGGTCATCGGCACTTGAAATTTTGCTTGTAGCGTGAGAAACAAAAACCTTTTTAACCTGCTCACGTTCAATTCCGCAGCCATCATCTGTGATACGAACATAGGTAGAACCGCCGTTTTTGATTTCGACAGTTATATGCTTAGCACCTGCGTCAACGGAATTTTCTATCATTTCCTTAACTATTGAGGAGGGACGTTCAACAACCTCTCCTGCTGCAATAAGCTGAAATATTTCTTTTGGCAAAACATTAATTACAGGCATTGTGTCCCCCCTCTCATTTATTTATGTATTATGAAAGCTCCTGAGCTTTCTTCTTTAAATCATAAAGTGTCTGCATTGCTTCAATAGGTGTTAAGGTGTTAACATCTATTGTTTTTAATATTTCAAAAAGTTCCTGTCTGCCGTTTGCAGTGAAATTATACTGAATATCGGCAGTATCCTCTTCAATTATACTATCCTCAGCCTTGAACTCTATCTTAACAGAATTAGCCTCAAGCTCTTTTAAAATAACCTTTGCACGCTTGACAACGCTATCAGGCACACCTGCAAGCTTTGCAACCTCAATACCAAAGCTCTGGTCAGCACCGCCCCTTACAATACGTCTTAAGAAGGTTATATCGTCACCACGCTTTTTAACTGCGATAGAGTAATTTTTAACACCGTCAATCATACCCTCCATTGCAGTAAGCTCGTGATAATGAGTAGCAAACAGTGCCTTAGCACCAAGACTTTTCTTTTTACATACAAACTCGAGCACAGCCCTTGCAATACTCATTCCGTCAAAGGTTGATGTTCCTCTGCCGATTTCATCAAGGATTATCAGAGAACTTGATGTTGCATTTTTGAGTATAGTTGAAACCTCATTCATTTCAACCATAAATGTTGACTGACCTGTTGCAAGGTCGTCACTTGCACCTACTCGTGTGAATATAGCATCAACAATACCGAGATGAGCACTTTTAGCAGGAACGAATGAACCAACCTGAGCTAAAAGACTGATTAAAGCAATCTGCCTCATATATGTTGATTTACCAGCCATATTAGGACCGGTGATTATTGCACATCGGTTATCCTCCAGATCAAGTGAAACATCATTAGGAACAAATGGTGCATCATTAAGCAGTGTTTCAACAACAGGATGTCTGCCGTCTTTAACATCAATAATGCCGTCATTTGAAATAACAGGGCAAACATAATTATTTGCAAACGCAACCTCAGCAAGTGAGCACAGCACGTCAAGCACCGCAAGTGCCTTCGCTGTTTTCTGCAAACGCTCAAGCTCGGCTGAAATATCATTTCTTACTGCTGAGAAAACCTCATACTCAAGCGCAACACAGCGGTCCTTAGCACCGATTATTCTGCCCTCTAATTCCTTAAGCTCCTGAGTAATATATCTTTCACAATTTGCCAGTGTCTGCTTTCTTATGTAGGTTTCAGGCACTGAGTCCTTGTAGGAATTTGTAACCTCAATATAGTAACCGAACACCTTATTGTAGCCGACCTTAAGCTTTGGTATGCCTGTCAGCTCACGCTGTTCAGTTTCAATTTTAGCAATTACACCTGCACCATCATTCATTATTGCTTTAAGTGCATCAATTTCTTCATTGAAGCCGCTCTTAATCATTCCGCCTTCACGGACTGAGAACGGCGGCTCGTCCACAATCGCACGGTCAATTAAATCATAAACATCCTGCAATAGGTCAATTGAATTATAAATTTCTTTTAACAGTGCTGTTGAGCAATCAGCAAGATTATTTTTAACCGACGGCAGTCTTTCAATAGTAAACTGCAGTGATTTAAGCTCCTTAGCGTTAGCAGTTCCGTAAACAATACGTGTCATAAGTCTTTCAATATCATTGACACCTGTTAATGCCTCACGTACAGCATCCCTGAGCATCGGAGTATCAACAAGCTCACCGACTGCATTCTGCCTTTTTACTATTTTCGGTATGGACATAAGCGGCCTTTCAATCCATGACTTAATCATTCGCTTGCCCATAGCTGTCTTTGTTTTATCCACAACCCACAAAAGTGAGTGCTTTTTATCGCCTGTCATCATTGAGCGTGTAAGCTCAAGATTTCTTCTTGCACTGATGTCGAGCTTCATATACTGCTCATCATCATAAAAATCAATCTCAGACGGTGCTTCAATTTCATTTTTACGCTGAGTTTCTTTAAGATAACCGATTACAGCACCTATTGAGCTGACACCTGATTTGCTGTGACCGATACCGAGGGAAGAAATTTCATCCTTTTTAAGAGTTTCAATAACAAGAGCTGATGCTACTGAAAAATCAAATTTTTCATCATCAAGCACCTCAACGCTTGCACCGATTCTTTTTGCAAAGCCCTCGACACCTGAAAGGTCAAGCACCTTTGAATTTATTATCAGCTCTCTCGGTGAATATGTAGAAAGCTGGTTAATCAGCTTGTTTTCAATATCTTCGCCGTCTAAAACAGTGATATGAAATTCACCTGTTGAGACATCAGCGAAGCAGACTCCCATATCCTTTTCGCCTGAATATATCGAACACAAATAATTATTAGCACCATCCTCCAGCATATTGCCCTCAATGACAGTACCCGGAGTTATGATTCTTATGACATCTCTTTTGACAAGACCTTTAGTTGTTGCAGGATCCTCCATCTGCTCACAGATTGCAACCTTGTAGCCCCTTGACACTAATTTTGCAATATAGTTGTCTGCACTGTGGAAAGGCACGCCGCACATCGGAGCACGCTCCTCCTGTCCGCAGTCACGACCTGTTAAAACAAGGTCAAGCTCTCTCGATGCAATCTTGGCATCGTCAAAAAACATCTCATAAAAATCACCAAGACGGAAGAACAAAATGGTGTCCTTGTATTGACTTTTTATCTGAAAGTACTGCACCATCATAGGTGACAGCTTTCCATCATTTTTTGCCATTTTGTTTCCTCCTCTTTCGGCAATTTTACTCAGTAAATTTTATATGCGTGAATTAGTGGCAGCCACCGCAGGTGCAACAGTCGTGTGTGCAGCCGTCCTCTGCTTTTGGAAGCTCGCAGGTTTCTGCATCCTGACCGTCAAAGAAAAGACCGATCATACCGCTGATATACTGAGCCATCTGCTCCATTTCAGCAGCTGCTGCAGAATAATTTTTCATATTCTCGCCTTCCATAATCTCGCCATAAAGCTTCTGATATTCTTCCTGAAGCTCAGCAATTCTGTCCTGTGAAGCCTCCTCACCCTTTTCAGCCTCCTGCTGATATTTGAGTGATAAGAGCTGCATCTCCTGCATCTGCTGCTGGAGCTTTTCGTCACCGTCATTTGCCTTAGCTGCTGCCTGCAATGCGATGAAACGCTCGTCCTTCTGGATTTCCTTGCCTAATTCTCTTAATGCTGATTCAATGCTCATAATTATTTCTCCTTTACTAATTCTCCCCTCATAACAAAGGTCAGAGGTTCGATAACTTTTATTCTTTGGAAGGTTCCGATAAGGCTTTCGTCACCCTCAAACTCTATAATCAGGTTGCCGTCATTGCGGGCAGCAACGTAATTATCATTCAATTTGCCCTTGCCGTACACATAGCACTTATAGATTTTACCCTCGTGCAGTGCCATTTGTGAGGCGCTGATTTTTTCCTGCAAATCTGTCAGCTCCTTAAACCAGCGTGACTTTTCCTCAGCAGGAACAGGGTCAGACATTTCTGCCGCAGGTGTTCCCTTTCTCGGTGAATAAATAAATGTGAAAAGTGATGTTGCTTTAACCTCCTCAACAAGTGAAAGAGTTTCTTTAAACTCCTCATATGTTTCACCCGGGAAGCCCACAATAATGTCACTTGTTATTGAAAGCTCATCGCCCATAAGCTCCCTTGCGTAATTTATCAGTGACATATACTGCTCTCTTGTATAATGTCTGTTCATAGCTTTAAGCACTCTGTCACTGCCGCTCTGAAACGGAAGGTGAAGATGCTGTGCAACCTTGTCGCATTCAGCCATTGTTTCAATAAGCTCTCTTGTGCAGTCCTTAGGATGACTTGTCATAAAACGTATTCTGAAATCGCCGTCCAAAGCATTAAGTTCTCTTAAAAGCTGTGCAAAGCTCACATAAGGCTCTAAATCCTTGCCGTAGGAATTAACATTCTGACCGAGCAGTGTAATTTCCTTATAGCCCTGTGAAACCAGCTCCTTGAACTCAGCAATTATATTTTCCTTTTCTCTGCTTCTCTCTCTGCCTCTGACATAGGGCACAATACAGTATGTACAGAAATTGTTGCAGCCATACATAATAGGCAGCCAAGCCTTTGCATCATTATCTCTTTTAACAGGAATACCCTCGGCAATTGCTCCGTCGTAATCAGGTATTTCAAAAACTCTTTTTCTTCCTGTAAGTGCTCTGTACAAAAGCTCAGGCAGGCAGTGAATAACGTGTGTGCCGAAAACAAGATCAACAAATGGATATGACTGCTTAATCTTATTTGCAATATGCTCCTGCTGCATCATACAGCCGCAAAGAGCAATAACTGCATCAGGATTTTCACGCTTATAGCTTTTCAGTGAGCCGACATTACCGAAAACTCTGTCCTCAGCGTGCTCCCTGACAGCACAGGTATTAAATATAATCAGCTTTGCCTTAAGCCTGTCCTCAGTGAAATCATAGCCCATAAGTTCAAGCATACCCTTGATTTTTTCACTGTCTGCAACATTCTGCTGACAGCCGTAGGTAATAACGCAAGCCTTTGGCTTTTCATCATAGCGTGCAGCTATAACTGAATTAATCTTAACAGTAAACTGCTTTTGCTGTTCAAGCTCACTGTCACTTATTACTGCTGTTTTTCTGTTGCTGCCGCTCATTTGCTTCACCTCGTCAAACTATATCATTATACGGATAACATTATAACAAATACCACTTATATAATCAATATATAATTTATAAATAATATAATAATTTTAAGTAAAAAATGGCATAGGCAATATGCATAAAGAATATTGATTTTATTTCAAAAAAATGATATTATTAGGTTAAAACATACAAAATTAAAGGTGATTTTTATGTTAAAGCAAAGAGGTGCAGGCGTACTGCTGCACATTAGCTCGATGCCGTCAGATTATGGTGTCGGAGTATTTGATAATAATATAAAAAGCTTTATTGATGATATTGCAGATATGGGCTTTACCTACTGGCAGGTTCTGCCATTTAATCCCCTTGACGATGCAAATTCTCCCTATTGCTCGCCGTCGGCATTTGCGGGAAACTACCTGTTCATCGACCCTGTCGGCTTAATGAATATGGGGCTTGTAAATGAGGATGATATAAAAAGCAATATTTATGACGGTACTCCCTATACTGCCGACTATGAGTTTGCCTCAAAAAAACGTCTTGAACTTTTGAAAAAAGCATTTTTATATGTTGATGAAGAGCTTGCAAAAAGCATTAAAGCCTTTGAAATTGATAATCCGTGGCTTACGGATTACAGTGTTTTTATGGCAGTAAAAGAGGCAGAAAATATGAAGCCCTGGTGGGAATGGAGCAATAAGCACGCCCACTATTTTGACTGTATTAAAGACATTTATGACTATGAGGAAAGTGCTGCCTTCTGGAAATTTGTACAGTATATTTTCTATAAGCAATGGAATGAAATCAAGGCATATGCAAACAAAAAAGGCATTGCTGTTATTGGTGATATGCCGATTTATGTGGCTATGGACAGTGCTGATGTATGGGCAAATCTTCCGATGTTTCTCATTGACGAAAAAACCCTGAAAGTAGAAAAGGTTGCAGGTGTTCCCCCTGATTATTTCAGCGAGGACGGTCAGCTCTGGGGTAATCCGATATATGACTGGAAAGCAATGGAAAAGGATAATTTCAGCTGGTGGATTTCAAGACTCGGCCACGCACTCAAAACCTATGACACCGTAAGAATTGACCATTTCAGAGCCTTTGCATCATACTGGCAGGTTCCTGCAGACTCTGACACCGCAAAGGTTGGTGAATGGGTTGACGGACCTAAAATGAAGCTTTTTGACAGAGTTTTTGAGGTTTATCCTGACGCACCGATTATAGCGGAAGACCTCGGTGTATTCGGTGAAGATGTCGTTAAGCTGCTTGAGGACACAGGTTTCCCTGGTATGAAAGTTGTTCAGTTCGGCTTTGACCCTAACAGCGATTCATCACATATGCCACATAACGCCGTGCAAAACAGCATTAATTACGTGGGCACTCACGATAACAACACCATTCTCGGCTGGCTTTGGGAGGCAAGCGAGGACGAACGACATTTTGCCCTTGAATATGTAGGCTTTACAGGTGATAACTGGGGCGAGGGCGGATATTACAGTACCTCCTGCCGTAAGGTTATTGAAGCGGTGTGGAAAAGCTCATCAAATGTTGCAGTTATAGCACTGCAGGATATGTGCGGATTCGGCAGTGATGCAAGAATGAATATTCCGGGTGTGCCTGATAAAAACTGGCGTTTCAGAACAACATCAGACACAATCAGAAATATTGACAAAAACTATTTCAGACATATCAATTCACTTTATAGAAGAATGTATCCTGTTTTCGACTGATAATAATTATAAAAAGTCACGGACTAAAATTGTCCGTGACTTAGTTTTTATGTCAATAACCCCAGGTCAGAAGCTCCCATTCTCCGTCATCTGTTTTGGCAAGGTACCACATCCAGTCATCATAACGGCTGTTAGGATTAAAGCCACCGCTTTCCCGAGAATTTGAAGTAAAAAAATCGGACTTGAAAACTGCACATTGAGTATAATTCTTTTCACCTAACATCTTACAATAATCAAGGTTATCTTCAGATAGCTCATCACCGCAGTATGTAATATCATATACCTGCTTTACACTGCTCCAACCGCCGATTTCATTAATTATAACATCAGCAGCAGACTGCAAATCTTCCTCTGAATAAATATCTGATTCACCAAGATTTATATCTGCACCTGTCATTCTGTTTTTTATCTCAAATCCAAAAACCACTTTACCAAAAAGCTTAAAGGACACATATAAGGGAGCATTGGGCTTGTCCTTTGTGTCAGACACATTAATACTGTACACAGGTAGCACAGGCTTATAGCTGACAAGAATCCCATCAGCAACAACAGTTCTGAACGGAAACAGCATTACAACACTAATCAGAATAACAGCAACTGCAATTATAATCTTAACAGACCTCTTCATATCAATCCCTCCAAGCAAATTATATTACTATTTGGGAATTATCGCAATGAACGAATAATTGATTTAATCCACGCTGAATGGAACACGCAAAAAAAATCCTGCATAAAGCAGGATTTTTCAGCGTGTAGAAAAACCCTAAAACTCGTATGAGTTTTAGGGTTTTTGCAATGAAATAGGTAAAAGTCAGTGATATATATGTATATGGTGTGTGTTTGTGTGTCCTGTTCCACCTAT